>DXAP01000051.1 GCA_019116985.1 Candidatus Ligilactobacillus excrementavium
TCACAGTGTTTTAGTAAAAATACCGAAAATTATGCAAAAAATGAACTTGCGTTCGGGAACTTTTGTTCTATAATGAGTACATGCAAACAAGTGTTCAGTAAAATGCTTTTTTAAATAGTCGAGCTGCGTGAATCAAAAGTCTGCGCCTATCCAACTTCAACGACAAGTCTTAAAAAGCACGACTTATTGTTAAAGTCCGATAGTGCTCGATTTTTAAACGATTCACTCCACTCTGTTTAATTTTATAATACGAGGAGGTACTACAATGGAATTCAAACTAACCAGTTTCTTACTTGCTAAGGTTCGCTTTTATTTTCAATTATTTCTCAAAAATTGGAATGATTTTTTTGATCCTGATCAAGTACTAGAACAGGAGCAAACTCCTACAATGCCCGCTTTTCAAATCAATTCATTTATTGACAATGCTCTTAAAAATCAAGCAATCGTTAAACTTAACGTTCAAACTGGCCAACATACCGAAATGATCGAAGGCCAGTTATTTGAAGATCACCGTCATCAAGATGTTTATTTTATGACAACACCGCACAACAAAAAATTAACAAGGATCATTTTTAAAAAGCAAATCATAGGTATTTCGATGAAGAACAGTACTAATACAATTACCCCAGACACTACATTGAAAACTCGTACACGATTGCGGAAAACTTCCTAAAAGTGCTCTAAGACAACACCAGAAATTTAACGCTAAAAATAAAGATTGCGACATAGTAGGCTTTTACGTCTGCCTTTATGTCGCAATCTTTATTTTTTACAAACTAATTTTCTAAGTACTGCTGCTTTTATCGCAGCTTCACTTTTAGTTATAAATTAATACTGTTCAAAATATTGTTTTCTTTCCCATTGCGAAACATCCTGACGGTATGCTTCCCATTCGATTCGCTTACCTTCTAGGAAACTGGCCGATAAATGTTCACCGATAGAGCTTAAAATTACATCATCGTCTTTTAATGCCTTTAATGCATTATGCAAAGTTGAAGGCAAGTCAACGATGTTGTTTTCATGACGTTCTTCTTCAGTCATCACATAGATATTACGATCAACCGGCTTTGGGGGTTCGATCTGATTACGTAAACCATCTAACCCAGCTTCAAGGATCGCAGCAATCGCTAAGTACGGATTAGCTGTTGAATCGACACTGCGTAATTCCAAGCGTGTTGATGCGCCACGTGCTACGGGAACACGAACTAAAGGCGAACGGTTATGACCTGACCAAGCAACATAAACTGGAGCTTCGTATCCAGGTACCAAACGTTTATATGAATTAACTATTGGATTAGTTATAGCTGTAAATCCACGAGCATGCTTCAATAAACCGCCTAAGAAATACATTGCATCTTGTGATAATCCAGATTCTGTAGACTCATCATAAAATATGTTTCCATTCTTACCAAAAAGTGACATGTTAACATGCATCCCTGAACCATTGATGCTTGATAAAGGCTTTGGCATAAAAGTTGCATGTAAGCCATGTTTCCGAGCAACTGTTTTGACAACCAACTTAAACAATTGAATATTATCAGCAGCATGTAGTGCATCAGCATATTTAAAATCTACTTCATGCTGTCCAGGAGCAACTTCGTGATGAGAGGCTTCTACATCAAAGCCCAAGCGTTCAAGTTCAAGAACGATCTCACGCCGACAATTTTCGCCCAAGTCAACAGGAGCTAAGTCAAAGTAACTTCCTTGATCATTTAGATTAGTCGTTGGCTCGTGTGTAGTGGGATTTAGTTTGAACAAGAAAAATTCAGGCTCAGTACCAATATTAAAATCAGTAAAACCTAATTCTTTCATTTCACTTAAAACACGGATCAAATTATTCCGTGGATCACCCATAAATGGAGTTCGGTCTGAATTATAGACTTCACAGACTACTCCAGCTATTTTGCCATATTCACTGCCCCATGGAAAAATTGTCCATGTCGATAAATCAGGGTAAAGCCACATATCACTTTCTTCAATTCTTACAAAACCATCAATAGACGAACCATCAAACATTAATTTATTATCTAATAATTTATCTAATTGGCTAACTGGAACTTCAACATTTTTGATCGTGCCGTATAAGTCAGTAAACATTAAGCGTAAAAACTGAACATTCTCATCTTTAACAATTCGGCGGATATCATCTTTAGTGTACGTTGGTTTTGCCATTTGCATGCTCCTTTGTTTGTTAACCTACAGTTTCTTTTTGTGCACAGAAAGTTTATCGGCTCGATCAGCCAAACCTCCAACAGCTTTGATCTCTTCACGTAAAATTCGGCGAACATCTGTATCTGTTAATGATTTTTGCATCTGTTCTTTTTTGGCGTGTTCTTTTTGAGCCTGCTGTTCATAGATATGTCTGATACCAGCCATATTGATTCCTTCACTGAGGTAGTCTTTAATTTCAAGCAATTGATCCACATTATTCAGTGAATACATTCTGCGATTACCTTCATTACGCTCAGGGATCACTAAGCCTTGCTGTTCATAATACCTGATCTGTCTTGCCGACAAATCAGTCAGTTTCATTACCGTTCCGATTGGTAAGACTGAAAGGGAGCGCCTTAACTCTTTTTCCTTCATAAAATCCCTCCCGAAACTACTTATCAATAATAGCAAGTAGTCCAAAGCTTGTCAATAATTAATGTCACATTTTATAACACGAGTTAAAAATGCCTAATTATAAGAGATATAGTTACTTTATTTTACATTAATTTATCTTAAAGGTCCCAAATATACACCTAGACCAAATCAAATTTACAGAATTAGATCAACTTATTTTTCATCATTTAACCACTTAGATATCAACCGTTTTATCTCATTTATTTGTTCTGGATGCAAAACTAAATCAAACCATAAAACATTCATTCTATTTCTAAACCATGTTAACTGTCTTTTAGCATAATGACGCGAATTTTTTTTAATCGCTTCAATACAATCATTTAACTTTTCATCACCCGCAAAATAAGGAAAAAGTTCCTTATATCCGATACCTTTTCCAGCTGGTAGTTTAGTACCACCGGCTTCATAAAGAGCATGAGCTTCTTTTAGTAAACCATCATCCACCATTTGGTCAACTCGAGAATCGATCCGTTGATACAATAATTTACGCTCGGTATTTAACCCAATGATCAGTGGATCTAATTTACCTGAAGCAGAATCATCTTGTTCAGAAAACAAATGTCCAGTTTGCTGATAGACTTCTAATGCGCGGACCACTCGTCTTTCATTATTAACAGGGATTTTTTTTGCTGCAGTTGGATCAATTTGATCTAGCTTTTGCCATAATGCTTTTTTTCCATATTTAGTTGCAAAGTCTTCTAATTGGCTCCGAACATTCTTATCACCAAAATTACTGGTACTACCTAAATTAAATTCATCTACTAGTGCTTGCACGTACAAACCAGTCCCACCAACTACTAACGGCAAATGCTTTCTCACACTGATCTGTTCAATTTTATCTTGGCTATAGTTAACAAAATCAGCTACAGAAAAATTTTGGTCTGGTTGTAAAATATCCAACAAAAAATGATCGACGCCCTCCATTTCTTGCTTTGTTACTTTAGCAGTACCAATATCCAGGCCTTTATAAACTTGCATTGAATCTCCAGAAATAACCTCGCCGTTAAATAAATGCGCTAATTTGATCGAAAGATCAGTTTTTCCAACGGCTGTCGGACCAACTATAACTAAAACTTTTTGCGCCAAATTTTTCACTCCCTATCACTTCATGAGTTTACTTTCTAGAATTTTTTATCTAATCTATATTAAAATTAAAAAGGAAATGAGCCTATTAAATAAACTCATTTCCTAAATCACCTTAATTATGCGCGTTTGCTTTTAGTTTTTCCATCCCATTTATCATAACCAGACTTCAAAATATAAATATCATTGTAGCCATTTTTATGCAATTTAGATGCCATTCGCGGCGCAACAGTTTTTGTGTCATCATATAAATAAATCGGCATGTCTTTGCGCAAACTATCTTTAAATAACTTAAATTGAGAAAACGGCATATTCCGAGCACCTAAAATGTGGCCCTTTTTAAAATCGTTAGGTTCGCGTACGTCGATCACTTGTGCACGGTGCATTCCTTTTTTAAAATCCTCATTGCTTACGATGGTTGCATGTCTTTTTCCAATGAAATACGTATAGAATTGACCACCGAACAGCCAAACTAGAATTAAGATCAATACCAAGTTGATCCAACCCATAACTGACAAATTACCTAAAACAAACACTGATAAAACTCCCTTCACTCTTATGCAATATAATTATTTTTAATTAAACTTCAAAGCCAAAGACGCTGCACCAATCAAACCGGCATCATTGCCTAATTCAGCTAAACGTAAATGTGTTGTATTTTTAATAGTCGGAAAAGCAAATTTTTCAAAATAAGTAGCGACTCGTGTCAATAAGAAATCGCCTGCAGCAGAAACACCGCCACCGATCACTATATATTCTGGATTGGTCAAAGCAGCAATATTAGCACATGCAAAGCCAAGATAATAGCAGACTTCATCAACAACACTCAAGGCTAAAGTATCATTTTGCTTAGCCAAGTCAAACACATCTTTCGAGGTAATATCTACCCCGTTATCCAAAGATCGTTTTAACTGTGATTCCCCAGCAAATTCTTCAGCCTTATCACGTGCAATGTGGACCACACCAGTTGCTGAAGTATACGTTTCTAAGCAACCATGGCCGCCACAGGTACACAAATAACCATTGGGATGAACATTCATGTGCCCGATCTCACCAGCAGCACCTTGACCATGTAAAAGTTGACCATTACTAATAACACCACCGCCAACTCCGGTCCCTAAAGTGACAAACACAACTTCATCAGAGTTATTACCAGCACCTTTCCAGCGCTCACCTAAAGCAGCAACATTAGCATCATTGTCTACTACAAAACTGATACCCGTCCCTTGCTCGATCTCTTTTTTGACATTTTGTGTTGTTTTCCAGTTTAAATTATAAGCACCGATCACCGTACCTGCTTGTAGATCAACTGTCCCTGGTGTACCCATACCAATGCCCACAAACTGTTCTTTAGGCATATTGTATATCGCAAGATGATGATTGATCGATTCGATAATATCAGGTACGATATGCGAACCATCGTCCATAATATTAGTTTCAACACTCCATTTTTGTTGAATCTCACCCGCTGTAGTCAAGATCCCAAATTTAATAGTTGTACCACCCAAATCGATTCCGATCAATTTCTTATCCATCAAACTGTTCCTCCTGCTAATTTTTATTTTTTATCTGTTCTCTTTGTTCTTCGATCTTATGTTCACGCTCTAGAACTAATTTGGCTTTAACAAATTCACCCTGATCGATCACATCCGACTCGCGCAAATGATCTAATTCCAAGGCCATTAATTCAATGTCCCACAAACGTTTACCTACGTAAACAAAGACCCCAAAGCGTTTTAATAATTGTTGTACATCATAAAGAGTTTTCAAAAGAACCACCCTTTCTATTATAGCGGAAATCAGTACTGTTTGAAACCGGCTACAGCAAGTATTACATATATTATTGCTAATGCTATTCCAGACAATACTTTTTTATTAGTCGGGATCTCACCGAAATTTGGCACCCCAACCACATAAGCTGTTAAAAATCCGGCTAGAAGACCACCAAGATGTCCAGCAATATCTATTCCAGTAAAACCTAAGCCCAAGTTTAAAATTACTAAAATCAAAAATTGTTTAGCAGTTGCTTTAATATATGGGTTTTGTCTAAATGATTCACCTAACATCAAAAATGCGCCAAACAAGCCAAAAATTGAAGTTGAGGCACCTGCCGAGATACTAGGACTAAAGACAAAACTCGCAATGTTACCGCCTAAACCACTAATTAAATATAATAGCACAAAACGCCACTTACCAAATAAAGCCTCGATTTGTAAACCAATAAAATACAGAGTTACCATATTTAAAACAATATGTTGTAATCCAATATGGATGAACATTGGTGTAAACAAACGCCACCATTGGCCATTGACGATCAACTGGTTAACTTTCGCACCAAATCCAATTAATATTGCTGTATTTTCACTTCCACCAGCAATCGTCATCAATAAATAAACCACAATATTGATAATGATCAAAATGTAAGTTGCAGTAGGCCGCGCCCGTTGTGTCATTTTTTAAACTCTCCTCCATTTTTAGAAAACCACCCTGAAACCGTGAGAATATTGGGGATCTCTTGATCGGTTACTTCAGTTTCCCAATTTGTTTCAGAAAAAAAGCGTGCTGATTCAGCACAACTTACAACTTCGCCCTTATAATTAGCCAAGACGCGATCATAAAATCCCCCACCAAAACCTAATCTTGCCCCAGCTGCACTAAAAGCCAAACCAGGCACTACCAGTAAATCGAGCTTATTTAACGAAACTTGAGGTGTTTTAACCACGGGCTCTAAAACTCCGAAATTTGACCGGACGACCTCAGTTTCTGGAAGAAGTCGACAAAACTGTAGCTGGCGGTGGGGTAACGTGCGCGGCACTGCTACTATTTTCCCACTATTTAAAGCAGCCGTGATCAAAGGTTTCGTATCAAATTCATACGGTTCACTCAAAGTCATCCCAACAGTAGTCGCCCTTCCCCAAATTTCAGAAGATAATAATTCTTGATAGATGGCTAATTCACTGCCAAGTTTTGACCAGCATTTAGCTTGTAATTTTAATTTATCTAATTGTTGTTTGCGCATGTATTCTTTTGAGAACATTAACAAACTCCTTTTTCTTTATAGAAAAAAACAACAGGAACTTTTCCTGTTGTTATTTTGTTTCGCGATGTAATGTAACTTTATGATCACGTGGGCAATATTTCTTCAGCTCGAGGCGATCAGGATTATTACGTTTATTTTTGCTTGACAAGTATGTCCGTTCATGACATTCTGTGCATTCTAATGTAATGTGTACACGCATCTGTTTGACCCTCCAAACTAACTTATCGTATTCAAAAGACACCTTCGCGTCTTCAACGTTAATATAATACCATCTTTTATTAATGATTACCAGTTTTTTTTGCTTTTTGTTAAGTAATTTCCCTTGACAGGTTCGCAAATGATCACTAAAACATCATAACAGGTAAATAAGCTTTAAAACACCTTTTTAGTCCGGAAATTTATAAGCTTTTACTATTATATGTCCTAACAAATTATTCTTGCGTGGAATATCAAAAAGATTTTATACGATAAACTGAACTTAAAAATTTTTTTATTATTTTTTCTAATACCTACAACTAGCGAAAAAAACAGCAATCATTCCTATAAAGACAATATTATATCATTGTGAAAACCTTTACATAGCGAAATAAAGATGTAAAATGAAGTTAGTATCTTAAAGAAAGAGAGTGACCGTATTATGAATAAATTAAAATATCAAGCTAATTTCGGCGATTTCGATGTATATGTTGACGAAAATAATGCATGCGCTTTGAAGAAATACCATCCAGAAGTAGCGGCCGTAGGAGAAGCGTATACACTTTCAGGGCAAGATCTAAAAACACTACTCTTTGAATGTCACAAGGTAAACGAAGTTGAAGATCAAACTGAAAGAAACGAACATAAAATGTTTGTTGAACGTGAAATTTTAGTTTAAGTAAAATGTAATCGTTATCGAAAACGTATTCTGAATAGAGCTTAAGAAAAAGATTTGTGCCTCGGTGCAAATCTTTTTCTTTGCGCAATTTTGTAGTTGTTATAAGATTATCTTTAAGGCACTTTTGAATACTGAAATTCAAAATTAACTGTGTTATTCTTGTTAAGTCGTTATATTCAAAACAGCTTATTTGAAACGACTAATTTAAAGCTGGAAGGTTTTTAACTAATGAAATTTAAGATCAACAGTTACATAAAAAAACACCTACTTTTGCTCCTTAGTTTTTGGATCCCCGTGGTTTTAATGCTTAGTTACTTTATTTATCGTAAAATGTTTCCCTTTGGAAATAGTAGTTTACTCACTGTCGACATGGGTCAACAATACATTGACTTCTTTTCCTTTTTTAGAAATACTTTACTACATGACCCTAGTAACTTTTTTTATTCTTTTAATAAAGCAATTGGCGGGGAAATGCTCGGAGAATTTGCGTACTATCTTCTTAGCCCTTTCAATCTCTTGTTTCTCTTTTTTCCAGGCAAATCGATCACTGCGGGTGTAATGCTTGTGACTTTGCTTAAATATGGTTGTAGTGGCTATACGTTTGGTCGCTTACTAAAAAAGCAACAAGTTCAATCTGGAGCATTGGTCCCAGTCTTTGCAACTATTTATTCGTTAATGGGCTGGGCAATTGCTAATCAACTTAACTTGTTATGGATGGATGCATTAGTTTTCCTACCACTTATTATTAATGCGTTGTTGAATTTATTGAAAAAAAGGCACGGAGTCAGTTATTCTTTATGGTTAGGTCTAATGATGATCTCAAACTATTATATGGGTTACATGGTCGCACTTTTTTTGATCCTATTCTTTATTTGGGTTGAAACTGACAGATTTGTATCGATCAAGTATTTTTTTAAAGATACTGCACTATTTATCAGCCGATCATTACTTGCTGCTGGAATAGCCTGTCTGGTCTTATTACCTACCCTTTTTTCCTTACAAAGCAGTAAAGGTGAATACACGACAAGTGTGATCCATGCCAAGATCGAATATCCGCCCTTACAAATGTTATCTAAATTATTAGTGGGTTCGTTTGATTTTAAACAAATGTCTACTGGGCTTCCAAATATTTTTGTGGGCTCATTCGTACTCTTTGGCTTTCTGCTCTTCTTTTTGAACAAAAACATTAAGTCAAAAACGCGGATCGTTTCTTTGGTCATCACAGCTTTTTTAATATTATCGCTGTGTTTTGAGCCACTAGATCTTTTATGGCACGGTATGCAATTTCCAGTCTGGTATCCCTACCGTTTCTCATTTGTAGTTAGTTTTTGGATGATCTATCTGGCAGCTATCAATTATCAGCATTCATTAGATGTATCAGCTACTAAAATAGTGTTTCTTGCTCTAATATATGCAGGGATTATTTTTGCTTCATGGATGAACCTAAAAAAGTTATCATTCGTGTCTAAAGAAACGCTGATTTGCTCAACTTTATTTGCCACTGCAACATTAACTCTGTTATTGATACATCCTGGCGACGCCAAGAAAAATCTTTTTAATAAATTGTTGCTTTTATTGTTGGTCGTTGGCGCGGAAATGCTGACCAATGCTGTCTTATCTTTAAATAACATCAGTTACCTTAGTCAAAAAGAATACACTGAACCAACCGCCGCACTCTCAAGTGATAGTCGGTCGTTAAAAGCAATTGATCCCGGCTTATATCGTACTGGACAAACATATTCTCGCACAAAAAATGACGGGATCAACCATGATTTGAACACTGGTTCTTACTTTAGTTCCGCTTTAGAAAAAAGTATCCCTGACTTTTATGGTCAACTTGGTGATCCTGATGGTGATAATTATGTGACCTATTCGAACGGAACTTTGATCAGTGATTCATTGTTAGGAATGAAATATTTCTCCACACCTAAAGAAGCAAGTGAGATCACTGCTAAAGATAAGCAACACAAGGCACTAACTCCCCTAACGATCAGGCCTGAATTACAACAATATGACCAGATCAGGGATAAGAGTTTGACTAAATTATACGAAAATCCATATGCTGCAACTCTCGGTTATAGTGCTAACTCTGCTTTGAAGACCATTAAGTTACCAAACAATGATCCGGTAAATTATCAAACAGCTTGGCTTAATGCAGCTACTGGGACTTGGCCAACGACAAAGTATTTTAGATCACAAAACTTTAATGAAGTTGTTTTCCAAAATACAGATAAAACCATTAATTTAACGGGCTCTCTACTGAAAAAGAAAAATAAAAAAGAACCTGCTCAGGTTGTTTTCAAATTTACCCCTAAAACCAATGATCCTTACTATCTAACATTTGGTCCGGGATTAGAGGAAACAAATGTCGAAACATTTACTGGTAGTCATCCAATGTATCATTACGGAACATTTCGTAACAACGTTATTTTAAATGTGGCTGATCATTCAAAAAACACGGAGGTCACGCTAACTGCTAAATTTAAGAAGAATTCCTTATTTTTAGATAACTTCGTCTTATATCAGTTGGATAGTCAACTAACAAAAGAAAAACTGAAGCAGGTCAAACAAAAATCGTGGCATGTCAAAAAAATCAATAATCGTCATTTAACTGGAAAAATAAATATCAACAATGATGATCAAATTTTTGCAACTACGATCCCTTATTCAAAAGGCTGGCAAGTTAAAATCGATGGTAAAAAAGTACCAGCGTTTAAATTACAAAATACTTTTATTGGTACGAACATTTCAAAGGGCAATCATACGGTGTCAATGAAATTTACCCCACCATACTTGTATACTGGTCTTTTAATAACTATCCTGTCGCTTTTATTGTTAGCAATACTTGAAGTGCGCCACTACAAACATTTTCGAGCTAAATAAAAAACAAAGTGAGACAAAAGATGTTTGAAGCCACTTAGGAACGATGATTGCATTATTTCGAGTCTTAGCAAAGAAAAGTACCAAAATAGCGTGATCGTTGTTACAGTCAGGCTTCAATCTTTTGGAACACGTTTAAAAACAGAAAGCGGAGCATGGTGTTTAGAAGGTGAGCACTAATTGACTTGACGGATATAATGTGTTTTTTGCATTAGAGCCGGCTGGTTAGTTAGGCACAGCCTTCTGCCAGGCAAAGCTCATTTAAGGGCCATCGATCTATCCCATTCAATGGGTTAAATCGATGGCCCTTTTAGAATCGCACAGCTAATTATGTCCCAGCTTTATTTTTGCGTTAAAGCTGAATAACTTCACTTGTATCAACCAAATAAATAAATTTTTCGATAGTAGTACCTTCGCCTAAGATACTTTGTAAAGCTAAACTATATAAGTTCAACTGACCACGATATTTTTCAGCTACTTCCTGTGAACGTCCAGCTGCTACATGATCAGTCTTATAGTCAAATAAAATCGTAGTGTGGTTTTCATCGGTTAAATATCCATCGATGATCCCATGGATCAAAACTGGTTGTTTAATCCCATTAAAACCAGCGAATAACTTACCAGCTGGATATAACATCGCAATCGGAGCCTCTCGTTTCAAATCAGCCTGATTAGACATTATTTTTTGTCCAAGTTTCGAGCGATATAAGCCAACAACACCGTCAACATTGATTTTTTGCGCTAGCGACTCGCTCAATAAACCATCATTTTGCAATTCTTTGATCACAGTTTCAACAACTTCGCTGGTAACAGGAGCGGTTAATGGTAATTTTTGAAAAACTAGATGAGTAGCTGTCCCTATTTGAGCAGGAGTCACGTTATTTTCTTCCATCATAAATAAAGGTCGATTAAATCCATGTTGCAAATAGATAGCTGGTTGATCCTCACTTTTGGTAGTAGTTTGCTGTGGTCGTGGAGAATCTATCTGGTCAATATCTATTTGAGCCATCAAATCATTATCAGGATCTTCAAACAACCGTTTAATGTCGGTTACAGACTGATATGCAGTGGTCCTAGTTAATTGATCATTGGGGTACTGAAATTCCATCAACTCAGAATATTGTGGCGGCAATTGCCCGCTTTGTGCTTGTCGTTTTGCCCATTGCTGGGCTTTTTCTGTCACTTTATCCTGCTTGGCCCCAATATCCAACTGCAATCTTTGCTTGTCCCAAAATTCAACCTTAAATTTAGCTGAGCTATTTTTTATAATTGATGGTGCTTTTTCTTTTAATTCTGAAATTTTTGTCCTAAGGTCATCTTGTGCTTCGTCTAAAACCTCACTACCATTTTCAGTGATCTTAGAATTATCTTCTGCTAAAGTAAAACGATGAACATTTTCAGCCGAAAACTCTGACGAACGTATAATAGCTGCACCGATCCAATCTAAATAATTCGAACTGGATCTTTTTCGCCCTGCATCATTTAAAATTAACTGATCTTCATTCACCAAACTTATCCAATTGTTAATAGCTGTTAAAGCATCTTTAGATTCGCCAACAATATAGATTTTTTGTTCTGCTCTGGTAAGAGCCACATAAAGTTTGCGCATTTCTTCAGCGATCGACTTTTGCAGTGCTTTTTCTTTGATAGCATTTTTGACGGGTGTAGGAGTTTTTATTTGAATATCTCGTTCATCTTCAGTCACAGTTTCGACATAATCGATACCCATCCCTAACTTATCATCTAGTACATATGGCTTGCTTGAAATAGAACGCAAATTAAATTGTTTATGTGCATTGATCAAGAAAACTACTGGATATTCCAATCCTTTACTTTTATGAATAGTCATAAATGAAACAGCATTATTTCCATCTTGCACACTCATTTCTGCTAGATCATGCTCTTTTTCTTGCATCTTTTTGATAAAGCGCACAAATTGAAAAATACCCTTGTAACTCATTTTTTCATATTCGGCTGCACGTTCATATAACGCATGTAAATTTGCTTGTCGTTGTTTTCCTCCTGGCATTCCACCCGCATAATCAAGAAAACCTGTACGAGTATAAATCGACCAGATCAACGTCGCTAAATCGTTTCTCCGACCACGGATCCTAAAACTAGTCAAATCATCTAAAAAGCGACAAACTTTATCATAAATTTCTTTAGGCTGTACTTTTATACTTTCTTCTGGCTGTTGACCTTTTTTTTCAAATTGGTAACGAAAATCCGTTAATGTTTGGTAAAAATCACCGTGTGGTAGTTGAATACGTAAATACGCCAGCTGATTTTCATCAAATTGGTATAATGGTGAACGTAAAACTGCGGCTAATGGAATATCTTGATGCGGGTTGTCAATAATTTTTAACAAAGACATCATAATTTGAATCTCAATAGTTTTGAAATAATTATTAGTATTATCAACGTTGACGGGGATCTCAAGATTCTTAAATTCTTCAGCGATCAACAAACTATCCCCATGAGTTGATGCTAAAATCGCAATATCTTTATACTCCAACGCACGCATCTCACCACTATCGCGGTCGAATATCTGTTGGTGGTCTTCATTGATCATTTTTTTGATCCGGTTAGCAACTAAATAAATCTGTCCTTGTTCTTTACTGTCGATCTCAAACGAATTTTCGCCCTGGTCATCTTTTTCATCCTGTTCTTGCTTGGATTCATAGACCAAAATATCAGCTGATAAATGTGCTGTTTGAGCTGGATAACTTTGGTTTCCTGCCTTTAAACTAGCATTTTGGTCATAACTGATCTCACCAATTTTTTCATCCATCAACTGTCTAAATATCAAATTAGTTAAGTCTGCGACATTTTGAACTGAACGGAAATTTTCGGCTAAAATAATTTTTTCGCCTATCTGATCAACAGACAAATTACCGTCTTTTACTTCCACAAAATCATGGTACTTACGGTTGAACAAAGCAGGATCAGCTTGGCGAAAACGGTAAATCGATTGCTTAACATCACCCACCATAAACATATTGCTCGGGTCAGTTTTTTTGATCGCAGTCAATAACGCCTCTTGAACTCCATTCGTATCTTGGTACTCATCGACCATGATCTCACTATAACGTTTTTGCAACATACTCTTTATTTGACGACTTTCATCGGTCGGTGCTGAAACGATCTGTAAGGCATAATGCTCTAAATCGTTAAAATCAAGCAAATGCCTATGTTTCTTTTCTTGTTGGTACTCATCTCGAAAAGCAAGTACAACTTCAGCAAATTTATCTAATATTTTTTCTGAACGTTGCATTAATGAAATCAATTCAGAACCAGATAATGCAAAATAATCAGGTATTAGATGCCTCGTTAACAAATCATTCGCAAAATCCTGATACTTTTTCATTTGTTCATTGGTCGAAATAGCTTGATCATTTAAATCGTTCGGTCTAGTTTCACTAGTCCGTTTAACCAACGATGGTTTACCACTGAGTTTACAATTCCGAGCTAATTCTCTAATTTTGTCATATGCAAAATCTAAATTAACAGCATTTAAAAGTTCTTGCAGTGTGCTTAATTCCGCAACCTGTTGTTGTTGTTTTTTATCATATTTCTCAAATCGGTCGCGCTTCTTTTTTGCATAGTCTTTTAAATCAGATGAAACTTCACTATTCCAATATTCTTCCATCTCTGGCCGTAAAGTATCGGCATACAGATCATTACGCTTTTGAACGTTCGTAATAATTTCATTTAACTGTGAAACAACGATCTCTTTGAGAGTGTTTTGCCATAAAAAGCTGGCACTCACATCCTCTTGTTCCTGAACTTTGTATGTTTGACTTAAACTCAAGAGCCATTTTTGCGGATCACTAGTTGCGCTGGCAAACTCATCTGCACGCATAACTAACTCAGAAAAATCATCGTCATCACGGTCTTTGGCAAAAATCTGTAATAATTTTTCGAATAATTGAGCGTCTTGTCGCTGTGAAGTTGTTAATGAATTGTTACTTTGATATGAATCTTCCAGTTTTTGGTAAAATTTTTCACGTACGGTATCCCACACATCGTCACGGATCAAACTTCTCTCTGTATCATCTGAAATCAAGCGAAAGTCAGGTTCAATATCGCAAGTATAGTAATATTTTTGAATAAGGTGTAAACAAAATGCATGGATCGTACTGATATCAGCTACATTTACTGCCAACAACTGACGTCTTATCCAATTGATCAGATCAGCTTGATTAGGATCATTAGCTGCAACTAAATCACTTAACTTATTTTGCAGCTCTTTGGTTAATCGGTCTCGCATTTCTTTGGCCGCTGCTTCTGTAAAAGTTACGATCAGCATCGAAGAAAGGTCAACTCGATTATCGACCACTTGCTTCAAAACTCGTTCGATCAAGACCTTGGTTTTACCGGAGCCAGCTGAAGCAGCAACTAAAACATCATGGCCTCGATGATTGATGGCTTTAAATTGCCCCGGTGTTGGTGAAAAACCTGTATTTTTTTCATTACTCAATCTTTAGCCCTCCCTTCATTGATGACTTTTTGAATCTCCGCCCAAATCTCATCTTCAGCCATCTTAGGTATCTTCCGGTAATTGTTTTGTTCTAATAATGGATCAAACATCATGATCTCTTGATAATCTGAATAATCTAAACCTGTGCTATTGTCTAAGCGGTATGGAGCTAAGTCGATCATCCCTGCAAAAATCCCTTGACGAGCTTCGTCGATCTTCAAATCATTATAAAGTAATAATTCTTTGATTTGGTCGATCGTCAGCAACAGACTTTTAGCAGTGCTTGTCTTAAAGTCCTTCTTGCCCTTTACATATTTAACCGGATAATTATTTGATGCCGCCGAATTGCCTGATTGAACTGCTGACTCAACGTCTTCATCTAAAGCTAACAAAAATCCGTTTTCTTCTTGTGAGGAGTCTTTCCCACGCCGAAAGATTCCCTTATACATGAAATTTTTGTCTAATTCGCTGGCAGGATCTTTGCTTTCTTTTTTAATAACAGGATCAAATAAATGTAAATAAGAAGCACTCCCTAGTTCAGGCCGAACGTTAGCCGCAATATTTTGATCTGGGATATTACGCAAAGACGCATTTAACTGCCCCTCTTTAGCGGCCTGTTGCAATGCCCGTAAATAAGTCAATAACTGTAGTGATAAACCGTTAAAAGTTCTTAATAAGAAATGATCCATTTTTCGTTCTGGATCACCAGACTTATAATCGATCACATTATAGTAAAGTTTACCATCTTCTCCCAAGACTAGATCGATCCGATCGATTCGACCACGTAGCCTCATTTGACGTAAATCAGAGTGATTTTGAGTATCAGAAAAAACTAATGCTGGTAAACCAGCCTGATCACCGAATGAAGTTTCAGTTTTAACCGTATAAATTTTCCTTTTCTTGCGTTGCCGCGCAATGGCATGTACAACTTGTCCGGCAGTATGATTTAACTGGCGTTTAGTATAACGATAGCGTGCTGTACTAGAAAAAATATTATTCCCGAACTCTTCTTCAACTTGCTGTAAAGTGTCAGCCATCAGTGCATCAAATTCGCTACTACTGATTTCTGCGAGAGTTTTACCTGATTTAAGTACGTTTTGGAAAAAATATTCCATCACGGAATGAAAATATTCCCCCGTATCTGCAGGTTGCAATAAGAATTCCTGCCGTGGACGTAACTTTAGACCATATTGCAAAAAATATTGATAAGGATCTGCAAAAAAAGTTTCTAATTTAGAGATAGAAGTACTAATTTGGTCACCATATAAACCTTTGACTATTTCTGGCTCCAAATATTTATGCCCGTCTGATTTATCCGGGTCTTTAGGCAAAATATCATTAGAAAAACCTAAACTGGTAAATAGTTGTTTGGTTTTTTTGGGAAACGTTGATAATAAATAACGATATAATCCACGCCATGTCGCATGTAGATCTTGCTCATCGCGAAATGCATCACGACTAACTGACAATAATTCACCCAAAGTCGTAGTTTTAGTTCCAATTAAATCGGTGATTTGATCTGATTTTGGATCAAGTTGCTTTTCAGGGTATTGAATCTCTAAGTGAAACGCATTTTTTATACGTTCAACATACGGCGAGATCCTTAAGGCTTGGCCATCTTTATCACTAAGCGGATAGGTAAAAATTATCCGTGAGTCAACAGACAAAAAGCTGAGATAATTTGCAAACGGTTCTTCGGCCATTTGAATCTCGGAAGTTTCCGTCAAATATTTTTCTTCATTCGCATCATTCGTCAATTTTTCAAGTTCATTGCGATCAATATCGGAAAGTAAGGCATTATTTTCAAATGTTCGTGGCATTACTGTGTCGTTAACACCAATAAAAAATAGGATCCGTCGATTTTGCATTTGAACCACGCCACTTTCAGAGAAAATAACTTGGTCTAAAGTTGACGGGACCTGGCTGTATTTAGCATTTTCAAAACCATTTTGAATAATCGCAATAAATTCTTCCAAATTTAATGGTTCATTACCCAACGCAGTTACATACTCGTCAAGCAATGAACATAATGTGTTCCAAACCTCTTCATGCCGTGACACACTACTAATTGAGCCAGTCAAACGTTCTGGGTCGTTTTCAAGATCCTTAGCCGCACTAACTTGCCAACCTTGTAAAGTTTGTGGGACACCGATCTCCTCTAAAAAGTTAACTAATTCGATCGCAAATTCGCGTCCACTAGTGACTTTTTTAATTCTTTTGAAAAAAGAACTTAACTGGCGATATACCTCGCGACGTAGTTTATTGACATAACGATTATTGGGTAAATTTGCCTGCCGGTTCTGATGTTCTTCTACCGATTCATTCGGTTGCATACCACAAGTCTCAACGATCCAGTCTTCAGAGTCTTTCCATGCAGATTCTGAAAAGTAGCCATTTTGCAGAATACAATTTTCTAATAGATCAAGCGTATTCCGAAAAGTACCTAAGCTCCAATGCGGCTCCTTGATTTTTGGTACAAATACTTCTGTTTTTAACAAACGCATAACCGAGCGATAAGAATAATTTTGTTGCTTAACACTAAAAAGTGCCAAAACAAATTCAACCAATGGATGATTCAGCATTGTTTTGTTTAAATCAGTAAAAACCGGAATATCATACTCGTCCATCACATTTTCCAATAAATTTTGGTACTTATCTTGCTGAGGTGTCAAAATCAAAAAATCACGGTAACGATATTTCTTTGAATACACAAGTTGGCGAATTTTAGCAGCTACATAACGGACCTCACGCACACGGTCAGAGGTTTCCGCCAGTGTAATACTGTTTTTTGAATGTAGCGTATATTTTTTTTGCGGAGAAAAACTTTGAGAATTTAGCCAATATTCCTCCAGGCTCTGCATGTCTTTCGAGACACGTGGTTTTTTAGCCACATTATCGACTAATAATGGCACATTATTTTCACGTGCAACTTGCGTCAGTTCATAATAGATCTTACCTGTCTGATAAAATAAATCACCCGTTTCAGGTTTATGATCAACATACTTATGTTCTAGGATCAGACATACTCGAACTTCGGCAGCTCTTTGCATTAAAACAGAAATTATCTGCTTTTCTTTGGTATTAAAGCTAGTAAAATTGTCGATAATAAAACATGATCGGCTTAAATCAACTTTTTGTAAATAATTGATCAATTCGTCCAAGCTATCGGCTGTATCTAAATACTGACCCGTAATATATTTTTCAAATTTAGTAAAAACTAGTGCCATGTCATGTAACCGGGCGGCCAGATCTTTTTGTTCGCCCGACTCACTTACTTGTAAATTTTTAGAATACTCTTCTAAATCAGTTGGGAAAAAACCACCTAATTTTAGTTCCATAATTTGCTCAGCTAATTTTTTACTAAAGCCCGGACTATTTCTTTCCCGTGTAAAAACATATAACTCTTTTTCATCTAGTTCATGTAAAATATGCGTGACGATCATTGACAAACCTGTAGCTGTCAAACGAGTTTTCGTTAAAGCCGGCTGTTCTTTTAAGAAATACCACATCAAACGGCTAAATGAAAATGTTTGTACACTAGCAGAGGCAAACATTTTATCTGTCGCTCCTTGTTGATGGCGTAAGTGATCCAACACTGTCACTTCAGACTCAAACTTGATATGGTCTGGGACTATATAAAATGTCTCATCTACTTGGTCTGAGTTTTGCCAATCCTGTAATTGTTTTAATACGATATCCTGCCGGTCATAGCCAGCTTTTCCATATATAAAACCTAAACTCATTTATAATACCTCCTCACACCTAAAATAACTGTGCACCATTATTTGACCAGCTTCTAAAACTAGCCTAGTAAAAAAGGACTCGAATGTCAGAGACACACGAATCCTACGAGCTATAATCAATTAATATTTCATCAAGCTCAAAATATCGTAATCTTTAATTTTATCTCTACCATTTAGTTCGCTGAGTTCGATCAAGAAAGCACAACCAACAACTTCACCACCAAGTTGTTCAACTAAGTCAGTAGTTGCTCCAATTGTACCCCCTGTTGCTAATAAATCATCAACAACTAAAACTTTTTGGCCAGGTAAAACCGCATCCTCATGCATGTATAGTGCTGATTTTCCATATTCCAAGTCGTATGAAGCTTTTACTGTTTTACGAGGAAGTTTGCCCTTCTTACGTGCAGGTGCAAAACCCACACCTAATTCATACGCAACTGGACAACCAACAATAAAACCACGCGCTTCGGGGCCCACGATCATTTGGACACCCTTGTCCTTAGCAAACTGAACAATTTGATCAGTTGCCTGGTGATAAGCTTCACCATCAGCCATTAAGGGTGAAATATCACGGAAAACGATCCCTTCCTCTGGATAATCCGGAATACTTGCAATATAGTTATTTAAGTCTAAAGCCATTAAACCTTCTCCTTTAATATACGCTAACATCAAATAGACTGTTCTTTGACCCATTTAATTAAGTCAGCGCTCTTACTATGCAGTAGGATCTGTTGAGTCCTGATCTGCAGTCTGCGAGAGTGATAACTGGAAGTCTCCTGCAAATTAACACGTTGAGTACCGGGGACGCCTGTAACCAATCCATTCTCTATTTTAACAAATCCCACCTCAAAAAACACCTGAAACATAAAAATCATTAGTTCTTTTGTTAAGCCTAAATGTTTAGCGATCTGTTCACCATCACGAGAAATGTTTAAATCTTGGTGTGACAAAACAAATCGATAAAGATTGCCAAACTGTTTCCTATCCGGCATTCCATGCTGATATACGTCGTTTTTATGGTAAAACACTAAATGGATCCGCTCAGCATCCACTTTATTTAATGAAGTTTGTAAATCTCGTAGATCCTTTGGACAATCGATCAAAAAAAGATCAGTTGTTTGAATTTTTTGTTCCTGAACCGGTAAAATTACTGCTTTCGCATCGGTTGGTAAATACTTTTTTACTTGAGACAATATGTTTTTTTCGAAAAAAGCATAAACGCCTGGACGTTTGAACAGGTCAACAGTCAATTTACTGACGCGTTGATCAAAAACCTTTAGTTTAGCCCCAGGCTCTTGCTGATTTACTTGTTTTTGTTCTAATTTCAAATCATCGATCTTAATTTGCAAAGAAGTCTTGTTCTGCCACACATTCTTATCAGGATAACCCACAAATTCAACCTCAGCTGGATCTTGTAAAATCTGTGCCAGTTTATCTTGAGCTATTCCAAAAAATACTGCAGATATTAAATCACCCTTGGTGGTTTCTAAAGTTAGCCGAAGATGATTATTGCCCTTACCCATTGGCTTTGCTGTCTTGATTTTATAATTATTAAATGCAAACAACGGTTTTTCATTGTCCTGACCAAACGGTGCCAGCATTTCGATCGTATCTAAGTCACTCAAGTCAAAATTTGTCAGATCGATCTGACCGGCAATATCAAGCGTTGGTTGAGGTGCAGAACTAATATCTTGTTTACCAGCTTCAGTATCCAAAATCGCCTGGACCTCAGATTGTTTTTCGGTTGAGATCGTTAATCCACAAGCCATATGATGCCCACCAAACGAAAGTAACTGATCACGGTGTCCATCTAAGGCACTAAACAAATTAAATGCTTCAATCGACCTTCCTGACCCTTTAGCTGCTCCAGTTGTCTCGTCAGCATTTAAAACCAGTGTTGGCTTGCCAGTAGCTTCAACAATTCGACTAGCAACGATTCCCAAAACTCCCTCATGCCAATTTTGACCGACTATCAAATTAACCGCATGATCTTGCCCTTGCTTTTCAACCATTTTTAAGGCTTCAGTTGTAATTTGATTAACTAATTCTTGACGTTGAACATTTAATTGCTGGATATGGCTTGCAATTTCTTTGGCACGTTGCTCGTCAAAAGTCGTCAATAATTCGACCCCAGGAGAACCATTTTCCATCCGTCCCAAAGCATTAAGCCGTGGAGCTATACCAAAACCGATCGTTTCAGCAGTGATCTTTTCTTGGTCAATACCTGCCTCTTGATAAAGGCTTAGCAGACCGATCCTTTCAGTATTTTGTAGAACTTTTAAACCAGCGCTGACAATTACCCGATTTTCATCTGTCAGTGAAACTATATCTGCTACAGTACCGATCGCGGCTAAATCAAGCATTCCTGATGGGATCTCTTCTAATAAAGCAGAAGCCGTTTTAAAGGCTACACCCGCTCCTGACAATTCCCCAAATGGATAATCCCCATCTGGGTGACGCGGATGAATGATCGCATATGCATTAGGCAATTCTGCAGGCATTTCATGATGATCAGTGATCACCACATCCACGCCTTGTTCTTGTGCATACTTAACTGCTTTTAGTCCAGAAACACCATTATCGACCGTGACGATCAAAGATGTCCCTTGACTGATCAATTGTTTATACACTTCGACATTAGGTCCATAACCGTCTTTAAAACGGTCAGGTATGTAGTAACGTACATCTGCACCTAACTGCAACAAAGCTTCGTACATGATCGAGGTGCTTGTCAGCCCATCAGCATCGTAGTCGCCATAAACAGTGATCTTTTCCCCCAGCATAATTGCTTTTTTTATTCTTTCGCATCCCTTTTCCATGTCATGTAATAAGAAAGGATCAGCGAGCATTTCCAATTTTGGGTTTAAAAATTGATTGATCTTGTCGACAGTATCAAATCCACGATTAAACAAAATAGAGATCACTAACTTAGGAGTTTTAGTTTCTTTTGCTAGTTCGTCAACTTTTTTGTTGTCAGTATTTTTGACAAAATTCCATCGATTGCGAGATGAGAACAAGAAATCACTCCTCATGTTGTTTTAAATTTTGATTTGTTGAATCTTCTTTTTGTGTTTCTTCTTGCAAAGAAACTTCTGAATTTTCGTTTTCTGGTTGCCGTTTCATTGTCTTGTTAGCAGCAAGTTGCTTTTTCAAACTTTTGATTTCCCTTTTTTGTTTCCAGTTTGCGGAAGTCGAAAGTAATACAACGATCAAGGCACCGATCAAAATTGAAATAACTAAAATTACTACTAAAGGCATCGTCACTTTAGTAAAACCAAAATTAACTGTGACAGCTTGTGAGTTCATCCAAGAAAAAATCACTGCGATCAATAACAAAACTATCGCGCCAACCATTGTCCATTGTTTCTTCATAAGACAAAGACCTCCTATTTTTTATTAAACAAAGTACTTGTCAAAAAATCACCAACACGTGGAAAGAGCTGATAAGCATGGTAGGCGGCCTCCATCACTAATGGACGGTTCAATTCCCGTTTACCAGTACCGATCGTATTAACGATCTTCGCAGCTAAAACTTCAGGATCTAAAACAAAAGAAGAAATATTATCTAAATAATGCCCTGTCCGATCAGCAAAATCAAAGAAATGTGTCTGGATCGGCCCAGGATTAACTGTTAAAACAGAGATCCCCAATTCTTTAACTTCCAAACGTAATGCATTTGAATATGCTAAAACAGCAGCTTTACTTGCTGAATAAACCGCAGATTTAGGAGTTTGGATCTTAGCGGCGATCGAAGCCACATTAATAATTGCACCCCGTTGACGCTCAGCCATCTGTAATGCAGTATATTTTGTCATATACATCATACCTAAAACATTTACTCTAAACATCTTCTCAGCAATATCCATTGGAAAATCAACTGCATTTTCCATCAAGCCAAAGCCGGCATTATTAACTAAAACATCGATAGGCCCCACAGAACTTTCAACTTCGTTAACAACATGTTCAATTTGCGCAGGGTCAGACACATCTAAATCATAGGCCAATGACAAACGACCCGAAAGCTTGCGACAAACCTCTGCAACTTTTTCTAATCTATCCTTCCGTCGAGCACAGACAATAACGATTGCTTTTTTTAAAGCAGCTTGGTAGGCAACTTGTTCACCCAAGCCAGAAGAAGCACCAGTCACTAAGACGATCCTATTCCTTAAACTTTTCAATTCTTGATATCCTGTCATTTTGCTCCACCTCTATTTTCTTGAAAAGGAATTTTGATCACATCGAAATCCTTAACGACCTTAGTCCGTTTAAACACTTCTTGTGCATCATGTTGTAATGTTTTCACCATTTGACCAACATAACGGGCAGAAATATGTGTCAATAACAAATGTTGCACGTTGGCTTTTTTAGCGACTTGAGCTGCCTGCACACAAGTTGAATGATAATATGAATGTGCTAGTTTAGCCTCGCCTTTCCCATATGTGCTTTCGTGAACCAAAACATCCGCATTTTCAGCTAATTTTGCCACATTCGGAGTAGAACGTGTGTCACCTAAAATTGTCACGATCCGACCTTTTTTAGCAGGTCCAATAAAATCATTACCATTAATTTCTCGCCCATCGGCTAAAGTAACTGTTTTACCTGCCTTAAGTTTGCCATAAACCGGACCTGCAGGGATCTGTAATTCCTTAAGTTTGTCAACTTGTAATTCACCCGGATAATCTTTTTCTTCGATTCGATAACCCATACAAGGGATCCTGTGCTCCAGATATCTAAAGCTTACCCTGAAACGCTCATCTTCAAAAATCGTTCCTTCGGCATCCAATTCAACAAAATTCAATTTATATGCGAGCTTACTACGTGAAACTCGTAAACTAGTTTTAACAAAATCTTCCACACCCACTGGCCCGTATATAGTCAATGGACTTGGGTCTTCTCCATTTTGAAAAGAACGACTACTCAAAAAACCGGGTAAACCAAAAATATGATCACCATGTAAATGAGTGATAAAAATTTTCGTTATTTTACGTGGTCTGATAGTGGTCCGCAAAATTTGATGTTGTGTAGCTTCACCACAATCAAATAGCCAAACCTCATTGATATCTGGTAACAGTTTAAGTGCAGTCGCAGTAACATTGCGAAATTTACCTGGTGAACCAGCACCAGTGCCTAAAAATTCAATCTCCATATTTAAAATATCCTATCTAGTTGTAATTTTAACGAATTTGGTGCAATTATGGTATTAAAAGCACTTTTCGCGTAATTTTATTTATTAATTTTTGTCATAACAGTCAAAATGATTTAACTAACCGCATTTCATTTTATCATTATATGGCAAGTATTAAAATAAATTTCACACCCTTTAAAACGGTCTCACACAATAAAAAGCTAAAAAGCCTTTGTATATATATACGCAAAAACTAAGAAATCCAACTACATTTTAAATCATTTTATTTTTTATTGTAAAATGGCTGCTTGACCACTTTATTACTACACGATTCTTTTTTACCCTGCATAAACTTGCTATAATGAAATTATTGGTAAAAAGGAATGATAATTATGCGTGTTGGTGATTTTCAGAGTTGCACTTTTAACTTAGAAAATGATTTAAAACTTTATCTTGAAGACAATGGACAATTATTCGCTTTATCTTTTTTGCACCGTTTTGAGTCTCAAGTTAATTTAGTCGTGGGTGAAGAACCACTTAACTTGGCTGACACTTTATATGGACTAAAATTTTGTCAACCAGATGCAGATCTGACCATTGATAACGTTGGCCAGATCCAGCCCGTTTTTGGTTTCCGCAGAGTACAAGATCAATTATATCTACGCTGATCTTTGATTCGAATACAAAAAATGAGAATGAGACAAAAGTTGTTTTGAAGCCGACTTGTAACGATGATTGCGTTATTTTGGGGTGTAGCAAAGCGAAGAACCAGAATAACGCAATCGTTGTTACATTGAGGCTTCGACCTTTTGGAACACGTTTAAGGGCCTTCGATTTCCCCCATTAAATGGGATAGATCGAAGGCCCTTTTAGGATCCGGACAGCTAAGCTAGGTAGGTTTCCCAGCTCCTTTGCTATTTTAATAGTGCCTGTGCAACATAATTTCCAAAATATGGTAACCCATCTGGGCTTGGATGAACATTGTCCGAATAGAACCACTCGGGATGATCTTTACTATACGAATACCAGTCGACCACCGTTAAATTAGAATATTTCTTTTGTTCCTTTGCTAAAGCTTGATTAACTTGATCTTGCCATCTTTGTGTTGGAACATTAACATTGATCCAATAAACTTTACGCTTAGATCCGACCACATCCATGATCTGTTTCATATCAGATTCTGTAAATGGCCCATTTGTCCCTAAACTGATCAAGACAGTATTAGACAATTTACCATTTTGGGCAAGTGAATTTAAGATCGGTAAAGCATCATGAACTTGCCGACCAACTTTAGCATCAACATACATTTGCGGGAAAATACCCTGCATTGTCGATGACCCGTCAGCTAAGACCGAATCGCCAACAGCTGTGATAGACATCTTCTTAGCTTGTGCTTGTTGCGCAGCCGTTAACTTTCCATCCTGCTTTTTATTTTCTTTAGTAGGCTGTTTTTCAGACGAACTTGTCGCTTCTCCCTTGTCTACTGTCTTAGTTGATTTTTCCTTTTTTCCAGTAGTTTCATTCTGTTTTTTAGCTTGTTTATTATTATTTTTGATCACTTTTTGCAAAGCGTTAGAATCACTATCTGAAACACTGGCACGTGGTGGTTTTTCAACTGCACCCCAGGTTGCAGTAACTACGACCAAAGTTGCAATTACAGCCCAGATCCTTTTCCAACCGTAAGAAGAATCCTTTGAACATAGATCTTTGATCACTGCAAAAGTCCGTGAATAATTAAAATGCTGTAATGGCAGCTCCAAGAATCGATAAGAAATATCACTAACTACCAAGATCAATGTGATCTCGATCAGCGCATGGAACCAAGGATGGTTCGCCACATTAGCAATTTTTTGTTCATAAAAAATCATAATTGGATACTGATATAAATAGATCCCATAACTTCTCTTCCCGATCCAAGTAAACACACGGTTAGTCATCAGGCGATCCATGTCCGCACCAGGATGTGCGATGGTTGCGATCAAAATGACTGACAGTAAGGAAAAGAAGAACATTCCACCTAAATAAACTAGTTCACTTTCTCCATTCATTTTGAAAAACAACAAAATGATCAAGAACAACGCTCCCAAGCCCACTCCATCTAAGAAGAGCCGAGGGCCTTTTTGCAAATTGGTCTTGAGCTTATTACTCGGCCATAAAAATGCCAGGGCAGCTCCTAATAAAATCGAGAACATGCGCGTATCTGTTCCATAATAAACACGTGATGGATCTTGTCCTGGTTTAAACAAGATGATCATTAACAGGGCCGAAACAAAGGCTGCGATCAACAAAATGTCAAAATTTGTCTGCTTTGAACGGAAAAAACGTAACATTAATAAAATCACGACCGGCCACAATAAATAAAATTGACCTTCGATCGATAACGACCACAAATGAGTAAATGGTGATTGAATCCCAAACTTGTCAAAATAGGATTCATGATTGGCTACTTGAAACCAATTATAAACATAAAAGACATTACTAACTATCACACTACGTAACTTGTCTAAAGAATCTCTCGCAAACAAGGTCACGAACGCTGCCGTCGTCATTACCATTGTGATCAAGGCCGGGTACAGTCGTTTCATCCGCCTGTAGTAAAAAGACTTAATGTCGATTCGATGATTCTGGTCGTATTCTTGGATCAACAAATCGGTGATCAAATAACCAGAAACCACAAAAAATATTGGTACTCCTAAAAAACCACCCGTCATCCCATAAGGAAATAGATGATATAAGATGACACCGATGACCGCGATCGTTCGGATGCCATCAAAACCTGAAATATATCTGCTTTTTTTTAATCTTTTTTCCATCAAAATCCCGTCCGTTAAAAATTCTAAGGATACATGGCCAACTATATGTACAACTATTTCGAAAAAAATCGTCCTATCAATGACATAATTTTCAAAATAGTGTTCATGTTGTCACTACTCTACAAATTCAAAGGTAAACTTACCTATTTGCACAACATCACCGCTCTTAGCACCACGTGCACGTAGTTCATCATCAACACCCATTGCACGCATTTGTCGTGCGAAGCGCATTACACTTTCATCATGTTCAAGGTTAGTCATCTGGAATAATCGTTCCAGTTTTTCACCACCTAAGACCCAAGTTGAATCTGGATCACGTTTCAAGGTAAACGGCTTTTCTTCAGGCTTATAAGTATAAACAACCTTATCCTCTGCCTTTTGACCTGTTTCAATTTCAAACTTCGGAGTCTTTTCTAGCAAGTCTGCAGTTTGGGCAACTAAGCTCTGTAAATTGGCATGCGTAATTGCTGAAACTGGAATTATTTTTGGAACTGCGTCCAAAGTTGTATCTTCAACTAATTTTTCTTTGAATTTTTCTAAATTTTCTTGCGCATCAGGCAGATCCATTTTACTAGCCGCAACAATTTGTGGTCGCTTAAGTAAATCTGGGTCATATTTTGCCAATTCCTGATTGATCTTCTCAAAATCAGCGAAAGGATCGCGCCCTTCCATACCTGACATATCGATGACGTGAATGATCACTCGTGTCCGTTCAACATGTCGGAGAAATTGGATACCTAGCCCGACACCATTTGAAGCCCCTTCGATCAACCCAGGTAAATCTGCCATGACAAAATCACGGCCATCATCTAATTGAACCATTCCTAAGTTAGGAACAAGCGTCGTAAAGTGGTATTCAGCAATTTTAGGCTTAGCACTAGTTAATACCGAAAGCAAAGTCGACTTTCCAACTGATGGAAAACCTACCAAACCAACATCAGCCAGTACTTTTAATTCAAGTTGTAAGTTTCTTTCTTCCCCCGGTTCACCATTTTCTGCAATTTCGGGTGCTGGATTTTTGGGTGAAGCAAATTTAATATTACCGCGGCCGCCACGACCACCAGCAGCAACTACAAGCTCTTGACCATTTTCGGTCAGATCACCTAAAACTTCGCCAGTATCTAAGTCATGTACAGTCGTTCCCTCAGGAACAGCGACGTATAAATTATCAGCCTTACGCCCATACATACCTTTGATCATTCCGTTTTGACCCGCCTTTGACTTAAAGATCCGGTGATAGCGAAAATCCATCAAGGTACGTAGTCCTTCATCGACACGCAAGATAATACTACCGCCATGACCACCATCTCCTCCGGCTGGTCCACCATTAGGGACAAATTTTTCACGGCGGAATGCAACCATGCCGTCCCCGCCTTTACCGGCTTTCACTGTAATTTTGACTTGATCTACAAACATTATTTTTAATCACCTTTCTCAGGTATCCTGAGTTATCTTAGATGTCATGACTTTTTAAACGAATTACAATCTCCGCCAACTATAGCAGTTTCTTACCTTAAAATCAAAAACATCTCTACTAGAATATTTATTTTAAGCTTAACTTAATCGTTTGTGCGACTTTCTTAGAGATTCCTAATTTTTCTAAGTCCTCAAGCGAAGCGTCACTAATTTTTTTGATCGATTTAAAATTTTTGAGTAACTTGATACGTGTTTTAGGCCCTACACCTTTGATCTGTTCTAACCTAGATGATAGTGAATTTTTAGAGTGCACTTGTCGATGGAAGGTAATTGCGAAACGATGAACTTCATCTTGGATCCGCTGCAATAAATAGAAGCCTTCACTTTTTGGATCAAGTCCAATTTTTTCATCATTTTCGGTCATTAAATCAGCTGTTTTATGGTGATTATTTTTAACCATCCCAGCCACTGGAATATCTAGTCCTAATTGATTACGTAACGTTTCACGCGCCGCATTAATTTGGACGACACCACCATCCATTAAGATCAAATCTGGCAGCTGCTCGTGTTCCTTTAACAAACGACTATAACGTCGATAAATAACTTCTTGTGTGCTAGCAAATTCATCCGCATTAGTCACTGTCTTTAGTTTATACTTACGATATTCATTTTTATCTGGGCGTCCATCCAAAAAACTAACCATCGCAGAAACAGGATCTTGCCCTTGAATATGTGAATGGTCAAAAGATTCGATCCGATGGCCATGTGGTAACCCCAAAGCATCAGTGATCTCGTTCATTGCACCTACAGTTTTACGATCATCTAATTCTAATAACCTAAATTTTTCTTCTAAGACCAAACGTGCATTTTTTTGTGCCATGTCTAAAAGGTCTCTTTTTTGACCTCTTTGAGGAGTGCGCACTGGGATCCCTAAAATTTGAGCTAAAATATCATGCTCCATCTCTTTGGGAACTAAGATCTCCTTGGGTAAAAGTCGATTTTTTTGATTATAAAATTGCAAAATAAATGAAGCCAGTTCATTTTCTGGCGTATCGATACATGGAAAGAGTCGCTTTTCTCGTTTCATTAAGCGGGCCTGACGAATAAAGAAAACTTGTATCGAAAGCCAGCCCTTATCCATATAAAAGGCAAATAAATCACGCGGCGTATTATCATTAGAAATAATTTTTTGCCTTTCAACTGTCACTTCAACATAGTGAATTTGGTCCCTTAATTCAGCTGCACGTTCATATTCCATATTTTTTGCGGCTGTTTGCATTTGAGTAGTTAATTTACGTTTGATGCCTGAAACATTACCCCTAAAAAACGACTTGATCTTTTTGATCTGAGCGTCATATTCACTTTGGGGAACATCTCTAAAACACGCACCCAAACACTGCCCCATATGATAATACAAACACGGTCGTTTTTGATATCCATTACACCTTCTCAACGGATAAACTTTTTGAATCAGCTGCATTGTTTCAGTTGCCGCATATACATTAGGATATGGCCCGAAATATGAACCACCGTCGTTTTTAACTTGACTTACAATTTTTAAAGTCGGATCCTTTTCATTAGTGATCTTGATATAAGGATAGCCCGTACCACGTTTCAATTTTATATTATAGTATGGTTTATGCTTCTGGATCAGAGTAATTTCCAATAAAAAAGCTTCCTTGTCAGTTGAGGTCACGATCGTTTCAAAATCGCGAATCTCAGAAACTAACTTGGCAGTTTTTCCTTCATGAGCACTTTTAAAATATGAACGAACTCGATTTTTTAAGTTTTTTGCTTTACCAACGTAAATAATTTTACTGTTGATATCTTTCATCAGGTAACAACCTGGCAGATCAGGCAACAATTTTAATTTGTTTTCAACATGCTGAGTTGCCATTAAAATGTTCCTTTCTTTATAACGTTGGTTAGATTATACCGCGTTCTATTGCTAATTCACAACCATTCAAACCACAGTTTGATAAAAATATAAAATTTTTATGCTAAAAAACCATTTTCGCACGTTAAAAACACGAAAATGGTCATTTTTATTCCCTATTTATAGTACTTTTGACAAAAATTCTTGTCCTCTTTTTGTTTGCGGCTTTTCAAAAATTTCACTTGGTTTACCTGATTCTTGAATATAACCATCAGCCATCAACCAGATCCGGTCTGCAACCTCTCGTGCAAAGCCCATTTCATGAGTTACAACGACCATTGTCATACCAGAATTAGCCAAATTTTCCATAACTTCCAACACTTCTCCAACCATTTCAGGGTCAAGGGCTGATGTCGGTTCATCAAATAACATTACTTCTGGATCCATTGCCAAAGCACGGACGATCGCGACCCGTTGCGATTGACCACCTGACAAACTAGCTGGGTACTGGTCAGCTTTATCAGCAAGCCCGATCCGGTCTAATAACTCACGTGCTTTTTTTTCTGCTTCTTCTTGTGTTTGTCCCTTAACTTTCATAGGAGCAGCTGTAATGTTACCTAAAACAGTCATATTTGGGAATAAGTTAAAGTTTTGAAAAACCATTCCCATCTTTTGCCGTAAATTATTTAATTGCTTCTCTGAAATTTTCGTTAAATCTTGGCCTTCAAAAATAATCTTGCCATCGGTCGGATGTTCTAACACATTTAAACACCGCAAAAAAGTACTTTTCCCTGCACCGGAAGGCCCGATCACACAAACGACCTCGCCTTTTGAAACTGTTTCATTTATGTCAGTTAAAATTTCATTTTTGCCAAAAGACTTTTTTAAATTCTGGATCTGTAACAGTTCACTCATTGTATTTCCCCCATTTTTCATCGACCAGATACTCAATTCAATAACTTCTAAGTTGCTGCCTGCTAATTATTATTTTAGTTTATTTATGCAATATAATACAAATATAATTCATAATCAAGTCTTTTTTATGTATACAATTCAAAATATGTGATATTTTATTCATTTTATACTATTGTTATCGCAATTGGCGTCAACATTTATCACAATTAACTGCTTTTGTTCTTTCCTATACGAATTATTTGAAAAAAAACGTAGAAACTGCTATGCTTAATTCTAAATTTAGACCTGATCACAAAACAAATTGCTCTGTCAAAAATGTGACTGGTAAACATTTTACGAATGAAAGGAATGTATGTAAGTGGGTTTAAAAATCAATCGTCAATCTGACTTAGATGAATTATTTAGTAAGTTCGCTGTTGAACCTAATAAAACTCCACGAAAAGAAGAACTATCTAAAGATACAGATGAAAAAACCAAAGACAAAAAGAAAGATACTAAAAAATAAAAGTAAGACAAGAAGATGTTTTAAAGCCGATCTGTAACGATGATCCTTATTTTGGTTCGTAGCGAAGCGAAGAACAAGAATAACAATAACGCAACCGTTGTTACAGTATAGCTTTAGTCTTTTAAAAGAAGTTTAAGGGCTGTCAGTTTAACCAATTAAATGGTTAGATCGACAGCCCTTTGTATTATTCAAAATTTTATTCAGTAGGTGAATATCCATGTGGGTAACGTTTATTCAAAGTTACAATATTATCCTGTGCCACTTCATCAAATGGAATATCTGCCCACTGTGCGATCTGTGAAAGATACCATAAAACATCGCCCATCTCGTGGATCATATCTTGCCGGTCAAGTTTTTTACCCTTAAAAGTATAATCTTTGATCAAATCGACTAATTGACCACTTTCTCCGGACAATCCCAAGGCACAGTTAGTCAAGACTTGTTCATTGCCATAAAGGGTCCGATTAGCTTTTTCTTGATAATCATTAAACTCCATAAAATTCCCCGTCCTTTATACATCAACCACTTTCAGGTCAATTAAAAATAAGTATTCACTGAACAAATTATTGTCCCATATGTTCGATCCAATTCCAAACTTTATCTTTACCAGTCTTATCTAAAGCAGAAAACAACACTAAATCATCATTTTCACCAAGCTGCAAAGTTTTCTTGATCAAACTATAAGATTGATTTCTTTTACTCTTTTTAACTTTATCAACTTTCGTTCCAACTACCAACACTGGCAAATCATAATAATGAAGCAATTCGACCATTTGCTGATCTAATTTAGTTGGAGCATGTCTGGCATCAACTAAAGAAACTACCCCGCGTAATTGGTCACGAGATGACAGATAAGTCTCTATCATTGCGCCCCATTTGTTACGTTCCTTTTGTGAAACTTTGGCATACCCATATCCGGGAACATCAACAAAGTAAAGCATTGACTCAATATCATAAAAATTTAAGGTTTGAGTTTTTCCTGGTTGACTAGATGTACGCGCAAAGCTTTTGCGATTTATCAAAGCATTGATCAATGATGATTTTCCGACATTTGAACGACCTGCAAAAGCTATCTCAGGATACCCCTCAGTCGGATATTGACTTGGGCTGACTGCACTAATAGTCAGATCAACATTATGAACCTGCATAAAATGTATGCCTCTCTTTCTGAATTAATTCTAATTTTACCATACTCCAGGAAATTCCACAGTGACTATTTAGCAAATATCCATTACCACTATGAGATCTTCAAAACAAAAAAGCACCCAGGATCGCTGTGACCCTCGGATGCTTCATTAAATCGCTTTGAGGGCCATGGTCCCTCCGTACGATTACTTGTTATTTTCTTTGATAATTACTTAACGTTGATAACCTCTTTATCACCGTAGTAACCACAACTTGAACATACATGGTGAGCTTGTCTTAATTCACCACAATTTGGACATGCTGTCATGCCAGGAACTTGCAGCTTGTAATTAGTACGACGAAGTCTCTTTTTTGTCTTAGAAGTTCTTCTTGCTGGTACAGCCATTTTACAAGCACCTCCTTTTCTGAATTTAAAATATTCAACAAAAAGAATTGTAACCTTAACACATCATTTTTGCAACTACTCTTTCGAATCGTCAAAAAAATGTG
>DXAP01000052.1 GCA_019116985.1 Candidatus Ligilactobacillus excrementavium
ATGTCCAACAAAATTGAAGCTTTAAAACGTATGTCCAATGAAAATGGTGTAATTGCCGCCTTAGCGATCGACCAACGTGGTTCTTTGAAGAAAATGTTAGCTGCTGCAGCTAATAAACCTGCTAATGAAGATGATATCGTTGAATTTAAGAAAGCTATTTCTTCTGAATTAACAAAATATGCTTCTGCGATCTTATTGGATCCAGAATATGGCTTGCCAGCTGCTGCACAACGTGATGCTGATTGTGGTTTGTTAACTGCTTATGAAAAGACGGGTTATGACACAACAGCACCTGGTCGCATGCCAGACTTGTTGGCTGATTGGTCTGTTAAACGCTTAAAAGAAGCTGGCGCAGATTCAATTAAGTTTATGTTGTACTATGACGTTGATGAAGGTGAAGAGATCAACCGTAAGAAACAAGCATTTGTGGAACGGATCGGTGACGAATGTGTTGCTGAAGATATGCCATTCTTCTTGGAATTAATGTCATATGACGCAAATATTGATGATACAAAGAGTGCAGAATATGCCAAGGTAAAACCACACAAGGTTAACGCCATGGTTGAAGAATTTGCCAAAGATCGTTATAACGTTGACGTTTTGAAGGTTGAAGTTCCGGTCAACATGGACTATGTTGAAGGCTATAACGGTGATAATGAAGTTATCTTCAGTAAAGAGCAAGCTTTAAACTTCTTTAAAGAACAAGACAAGGCTACTGCTGGAGTACCATTTATCTTCTTGAGTGCTGGTGTTTCTGCAGAACTCTTCCAAGAAACTTTGAAGTTTGCTCATGAAGCAGGTTCTAGTTTTAACGGTGTGCTTTGTGGACGTGCCACATGGCGTCATTCGATCGAACCATTTGCTAAAGATGGAGAAGAAGCAGGTCGTGAATGGATGCGGACAACTGGTCGTAAGAACATCGAAGATTTGAATGAAGTTCTTGCAGTTACAGCTTCATCATGGGAAAGTAAAGTTAAATAAGGTAATTATTGACTTAAAAAATTAAATTGATGGGATCAGTCATATTTGATAGCGACTGGTCCTATTTTGTTGCAAAAAGAGGTGGAACATAACTAGCTGTGTAATTCTAAAAGGCCATCGATTTAGCCCATTTAATGGGATAGATCGACGGCCCCTTAAACGTGTTTCAAAACATCTTTTGTCTCACTCTTTTGAATTGGTCTATTTTTTTGGAGTGAGAATAAATCAATTTTATTAGATAAATTGTAAGATAGTCATTAAGATAGGGACGACTACGATAAATAATACGGTACTCATAACAACGACATCTGTTGCGTATTTAACATCACCGTGTGATTCGTTAGCCAAAATAGGCAAAACAGCCAGCATTGGTGTTGCAGATTGAACGACTAATGTTTGACTCATCAGACTTGGCATTGAAAAGCCGGATGATGCACCGGTTTTGATCAAAATAATCAAAATCAGTGGTGAAATAATGAAACGACCGATCAAAGCAAGTACCGAATCACGTTCAAAGTGGAAGTTCTTTAGACCGGCATTGTACAAGACGATCCCGATATAAATCAAGGAAAGTGGTGTCACTAGGGAGCCGACGTAGTTTAATGTCTGTCCCAAGAAATTTGGTACAGGAATGTTTAATAACATCCAAACGATTGCTACGATGAAGCCCACAAGTGGCATTGGTAAGATTTTTTGCCAGTTGATCTTATGCTGTTGCTGTTGAGCTGACTTGTCAACAGTCGGATCATCATTTTGAATCAAAAATACACCAAAGGCCCAGGTTGAAACGGTATTAACGATATAGTAAATCAAAAAATAAGACATGGCTTTGTCGCCAAAAAGTGCCATATTTAAAGGCATCCCGATAAAAATCGTATTGGCGTTAACAAAGGCGTTGATAAAAATACCACGACGACCGCGTTTGATTTTGAAGACTTTGACCATGAGCCAAGCGATGAGATAGCCGATCACAACACCTAAAACTGGAAAAACTAGTTCAGTTGAAAGACTGATCAAACTTGAACGGGTCAAATTTTTCATAACAGCGGTAAAGATTGAAGCTGGTAAGGCGATTTTGGTAATTATTGAAGAAATTTCACTACCAAATGAGTCGCCGACCCAATTGAATTTTTTTAGTAAATATCCCAGTGCCATGATCAAAACGATCACGACAACACTGGAAACAGATGTTAGAAATACAGACATGATCTGTTTACCTTCCTTTTTTAAAATATAAAATTATCTGTTGTTTAACTAGAGATTAGTATTTAGGCGTCCATTTAGCGTCATGAACGGCTTTTTTAGCATCTGTGACACCATCTTTTGCCAAGCCTTGGTCAATAGCACTTTGTGCGACGACTTCGGCTACCGTGGTTGAAAACTCTTCTAGTTTAGAAACTGGTGGTAAGACTGCAGCGCCTGGTTGAGTCGTGTCAACAATACCACCTAAAGCATGACTAGCTTTGGCCAACATTTTTTCGTTGATGATCTTAGCACCAACGGCAATTGCACCAAAACCAACACCGGGATAAACTAAAGCATTATTAGCCTGTCCGATTTCGTAGTTGATGCCATTGTGTTCAACACGACCAGCTGGAATACCGGTAGCTACTAGTGCACGTCCATCTGTCCAGTTGATCAAATCCGAGGCCTTGGCTTCTGCTAACTTCGTAGGGTTTGATAGTGGGAAGATGACCGGACGTTTGGTGTGTGCTGCCATTTCTTTTACGACTTGTTTATTAAATGTGCCTGGTTGGGTTGAAGTACCGATCATAACTGTAGGGTGAACGGCTTTAACTACTGAATACAAGTTAGTTAATAAATCAGAGTTCTCAAATTCATCACGCGAACGCGTAAATTTCTTTTGTCCGTCTGTTAAGTCCGGAGTATCTTCAAATAATAGACCTTGTTTATCGACCAGGTAGAAGTGTTTTTTAGCTTCTTTTGGTGATAAACCAGCACGAACTAATTCATCGTATAACATTGATGCGATCCCAATACCGGCTGTTCCGGCGCCAAAGGTCAAGAATTTTTGGTCAGTGATCTTTTCACCAGAAATGTTTAAAGCACCTAAGACACCTGCCAAGGAAATAATACCTGTTCCTTGAATATCGTCGTTGAAAGTTAAGATTTTGTCTTGATATTTGTTCAAGATAACTGAGGCATTAGCACGTCCAAAATCTTCAAAATGAAGTAAAGCTTCAGGGAAGAACTCAGTTGAAGCTGCAACAAATTTATCAACAAAATCAAGATAATTTTTACCTTGCACACGTGCATGACGATTACCTAAATATTCTGGATCATCTAATAATTGTTGGTTGTCAGTACCAACATCTAAAACGACAGGTAATACTTGGGAAGGATCAACGCCTGCGGCAGCGGTATAAACCATTAATTTACCAACGGCAATATCCACACCGTTGACGCCCCAGTCGCCGATACCCAAAATACCTTGTGAGTCAGTCACAACGATCAAGCGAATATCACGATCACCAGCTGCATTAGCCAAAGCATCTTTAATATGGTCAGGGTCATCAATTGACAAAAAAGCAGCGTATTGTGGATCAACAAATAATTGACCGTATTGTTCAATTGAATCAGCAATCGTTGGATCATAAACAACTGGCATGAATTCAGTGATATGCTTGCCCATTAATGAATAAAATAAAGTACGGTTAGTATTGAAAATATTCATTAAGAACAAACGTTGTTCAAGGGCAGAATCTTTGCTCTTGAATTGGTTATAAGCTTGTTTTTCTTGTTCTTCTAGTGTTTGAACACGGGGAGGCAGAGTACCGATCAAACCATATTTTTCTCTTTCTTCCTCGGTAAATGCGGTACCTTTATTTTGAAAGGGATCGTTTAAAATATTTTGTGCATTTTCCATATAAAAAACCTCCTAAATAAAAACAGGGTGGAGCAAGCCGGTCAGACAGTGAGCATTTTCGGAGCTGGGGATTATAGTACGGTTTTAGTCTTAGATAAGCGGAATTGTCTGGCTTGCGCAACTCGACTAAAATAAACAGAGCGGAGCAGCTCGATCAGAAGACGAGCACTAGCGGACTTTAGCGCCATATTGCGTTTTTCGCAATGTGGTGATGAAGTTAGCTAGGCACAACCAGCTGCCATGAGTAGCTCGACTAAAAATACAGGGCAAAGAGAAAATATAGAAAGAAGACGTTAGGACACTCTTGCAAATGATTTTTCGTTGTTATACTAGAGTTTGTATGCGTAAGTTTCTATTTTTCAAAGTTTGCCTAAACTTTAACTAAGATATTCTGTCTTAAAAACAACTGAGAGTGAGGGATCCAAAACTCCCATAAAGTTATTTATAACTTTTAACCTTTTGAACGATTGTTAGTATAATCGTGTGCTAAAATTATAGTCAAATCTTCAAATACTTATAAACATTACTTATACGCGTCTTATAAATGCCGTAACGGGGGAGTTTAAATGAATATAAAAGATTTAGAATATTTTGTAACAGTTTTTGATGAAAAAAATTTTTCTAATGCTGCTATCCAAAAAAACGTTTCACAGCCCACAATTACTCTAGCCATTAAACGTTTGGAAAAAGAATTTGGGACTGTCTTATTTTTACGGGATCATTCACATCAAAGACTAGAGCCTACTCGTCAAGGTCAACAATTATTAGTTCATGCAAGAAAAATGCTGTCTGAGTTAGATTTGGCCCAAAAAGAGCTGACACAAATTGAATCTGATAAAGTTCGGCTGGGGTTACCCCCGATCATTGGCAACTATTATTTTCCTAAGATATCTCCTGCACTTTTTAGAAGCCAATTGATCAATAAAATTGATACTATTGAAGCAGGGTCAGCTGTGTTAAGACAAAATCTAACTAAGGGAGACATTGATATAGCCTTATTAGGTTCTCTTTCACCAGTTATTGATCAGTCGTTAAAGGTGGATCTTTTTGCCAAATCTAAGTTTAAAATTATTGTCTCTAACAAAAATCCTTTAGCTCAAAAAGATGCGATCAATTTTATAGATTTAAAAGATGAAAATTTTATAGTGTTGGACAAAGGATTTGTACATGAAAAAGCATTAAAAGAAGTGGGTCATCACGCACATTGCAGACCGAAAGCAGTCTATCCCACCTCTGATATTCATATCTTAAAATCTTTGGTTGCTGAGAATGTGGGGATCGGATTTTTAACTGAATCGGCAATTGCACCAACTGATCAATTGCATTCACTGACTTTGTTAGACGAAGAACAGCCTACTTTTTATATGTCGACAGCATATCGAAAAAGTAAAATATTATCGGATGATGAAAAAAGTATCCTAGATTTAGTACAGAAAGAACTGGCAAATTCAGATAATTAACCGAAATGTTGTGTTTTATAATGTGTTATTTTGTTTTTAAATAAACATCATGTACAAAAAAACGTTTACAAATTGTTCGTTATAGTTTATACTAAATTATGGATAGGAAATGGATTGTTACTATTAAATTAGGCATGACCATGAGAGAAATAAGGCAATTCACTGTGAATTGTCTGCTGCTCTTGTGGTCTTTTTTTGTCCAAATACGCGAAGGGAGGTATTTTTCTTGCTAGGGATCGTCCAAGTTTTAAATAACAATTGTGCTATCGTAGATTTAGGAAAAGGTCGCCAAGCTCTGGTCAAAGGACGCGGAGTTGCCTACCAAAAAAGGAAAGGTGATCAATTAGACAGTGAACGAATCGAGAAAGTGATGTATTTGGCGACAAAAGAGTCGCAACAAAACTTGGCTTTTTTGTTAAAGGACATCCCGATCAATATCGTTACTACGACCTATGAAATAGTTGATAATGCTAAAAGTAAGTATAGTTATCAACTAGCCGATTTTGTTTATGTGACGTTAGCTGACCATATTAATGGTATGTATAGGCATTTGCAAAATAATACGTACCAGAGAACGCCAGTCCCAGATATGCAAGAACAATACCCAACGGAATATCGCATTGCTGCTGATGGTTTGAAAATCATCAACGCGAATTTGAAGGTTTATTTCCCTAAGGATGAAATTAAAAGTATCGCACTTCACTTTATCAACGGCCGTAGTGAAAGTGAAGATACACCAACGGGGGAGCAAGCTTCTCAGATCACGGTGGATTTGAATGATTTGGTACAAAGCATCTTACAAAAAAATTCGGTACTTAGAAATGGAACTAACCAGAATTTTTATGATCGGTTAATGATTCATTTAGGTTATTTAGCAGAGCGATTGTCGCAGCATCAGGCAAGTAACGAGCGGGCAATAGTTAAAATTGAAGAGGAAATGAAGACCACATACCCGCGTTCATATCAAATTGCACATGAAATTTATTCAGCAATTTGTAATGAGTTGAATGCTGATTTAGGAGTAAACGAAGAGTTATATTTATTGATCCACATTCAAAGAATTATTAATGAAGAAGAGAATGAAAACGGTTTGGAGACCAGTTAAAATACTGACTGGCAACAAGCACATTAACTAAAAGTTAATTGGAGGAATTACTAATGGCTACAAAAAAAGATATCTCAATGGTAGGTTTTGCAATTGTTGCTTATGCTGGAGATGCAAAATCAGATTTATTAGAAGCTTTAAATCAAGCACGTGACGGGAACTTTACTAAAGCACGTGAACTGGTAGAATCCGCTAACAAAAACATTGTTGAAGCTCACAATGAACAGACTACTTTGTTAACACAAGAAGCTGGCGGTTCAGATATGGATGTGACATTTATTATGGTGCACGGACAAGATACTTTGATGACAACAATGATGTTAAAAGATCAAGTAGAATATTTTATTAACGAATATGAAAGGATCGCAAAGATCGAAGAGCGTTTAGATAAGGCAGGTCTTTAATTTATGAGTTTATTGAATCGAGTAAAAAGTTTACCGAAAGATTTTGTTTGGGGTGGAGCAACAGCTGCTTACCAGGTAGAAGGTAGTACTAAAGTTGCCGGTAAAGGTAAAACGATGTGGGACGATTACTTAAAAAAACAAGGGCGTTTTTCACCTGATCCAGCCAGCGATTTTTACAATCGTTATCCAGAAGACATCGAGCTTTCAAGAAAATATGGGTTGAATTCGATCCGTGTTTCAATTGCTTGGACACGGATCTTCCCTAAGGGATATGGAGAGCCTAACCAAGAAGGAGTAGCTTACTATCACCGTTTGTTTAAAGAGTGTCTTGACCAAGGTTTGGAACCATACGTTAGTTTACATCACTTTGATAGTCCACAGACTTTATTTGAAGATGGAGACTGGCTAAATAGGAAAAACATAGATTACTTTGTTGATTATGCTGAGTTTTGTTTTAAAGAGTTCACTGAAGTTAAAAATTGGTTTACGATCAATGAATTGATCTCATTGGCATACTCACAGTACATTCAAGGAAATTTCCCACCGAACCATCATTTTGATGTAACAAGTGGGATCCAAGCGCAGCATAATGAACTAGTTGCTCACGCACGTGTAGTAAATCTCTATAAAAAATTGGGCTTACCTGGACGTATTGGATTGATCCATGTTATCCAACCAATTTATCCAATTGATGATACTCCAGAAAATGTACACGCTGCTAAATTACAAGATGCATTTATGAATAAATTTTTGCTTGACGGGACATTTCTAGGTTATTACTCAGATGACACCATGGAATCGATCAATGAGATCTTACGCTTGAATGATGCACACCTAGAAATTGAAGATGGTGACGTAGATATTTTAGCCAAAGCAGCTCCTCAAAATGATTTCTTTGGGATGAACTATTATCAAAATCAGTTTATCAAGGCATATCATGGCGAAAGTACCAATAGTTTTAATGGTACAGGTGATAAAGGAACGTCATCCTTTAAGTTTAAAGGTGTCGGTGAAGCGGTCAAAAAAGAAGGCGTACCAACAACTGATTGGGACTGGAATATTTACCCAGAAGGATTATATGATTCCTTGAAGCGTGTTTCGCGTGACTATCCGAACTGTAAAACTATTTACATTACCGAAAATGGTTTAGGCATGAAAGAAGAAAAGCCAGCTGAAGGCGAGATTTTAGCAGATGATAAGCGGATCGACTACATTGATCAGCACATTGAAGCTATTTTGAGAGCAAGAGATGAAGGTGTCGATGTTCAAGGATACTTTGTCTGGTCTTTGCAAGATCAATTCTCATGGGCTAACGGTTACAACAAACGTTATGGTTTGTTCTTTATCGACTTTGAAACACAGAAACGTTATATCAAGAAGAGTGCACTGTGGTTCAAGGAATTAGCAGATACGATGAAATAAAAACCAGACTGAAAGCTCAATTAGAGATGATCTGGCGAGCTTTATAATAATGACTGAGGGAAAAACTTCCCTAAAAATAATATGATAATTTGGAACGGACTGCCGCCGTTCTATTTTAAAAATTTTTGTTCAATAATGTCCCTTTATGACGGATCGTTACTATTCAATTAGGCGTGACCGCAGTCGGGAAAGTACTGAAGATAAGAATTTCTTATTTAATGTGCTTTTTTTCTGACTGCGGTTTTTAAATAAGTGTTTTATAAATTTTTTAATAAAAAGGAGTGAAGATCTTTGAATGGTATTATTAAAGCAATAGAAAAACACCAATCTACGTTTGAAAAGATTTCGCGTAATATCTATTTGCAAGCTATCAAAGACGGGTTTTTAGCGGCTATGCCGGTTATCTTGTTCTCAAGTATTTTTCTCTTGTGTGCATCATTACCAGAAGTTTTTGGCGCTTCATTGCCCGGTGGTTTGACCGATTGGTTGAACAAGATTTATAACTACACGATGGGTGTAGTTGGGATGTTAGTTGCAGGTACGACTGCACGTTGTTTAGCAGGTTCAATGAACCGTAGTAAGATGCCTGCTGGTAAGGCTATTAGTGAAGTATCAGTTATGATCGCTTCAATTTGTGGTTTCTTATTACTTGCTGTTACACAACAAAAAGATGGTTCTTTTGTGACAGCTAACATGGGTACGAACGGTATTTTATCAGCATTCGTTTCTGCTTTCTTAACAGTAAATGTATATCGTTTTTGTATCATTAAAGATATTACGATCCACATGCCAAAAGAAGTTCCTGGTACAATTGCCGCAAACTTCCGTGATATCTTCGCATATTCGTTCTCAGTTTTAGGTTGTGCTCTTATTGATTTCTTGGCACGTTTCTTTATTAAAGTGCCATTTGCTGAGGTTATTGCTAAATTGTTCCAACCACTGTTCAACGGTGCAGAATCATATCTAGGGATGGCCATTATCTGGTTACTTATCCCATTATTCTGGTTCGTTGGTGTGCATGGACCATCTGTTGTTAAACCGGCTATCGAAGCCCCATTGTTTGGTAACACAACTTTGAACTTGGCTTTGCAAAAAGCAGGGGAACACCCTTCACATGCATTGACAGAAAACTTTGGTAATTTCGTTGGTGAACTTGGTGGTACAGGAGCTACTTTCGTTGTACCGTTTATTTTCATGATCGCAATGCATTCTAAACAGCTAAAGGCTGTGGGTAAAGCATCATTTATCCCTGTTATGTTTGCGGTCAACGAACCGCTATTGTTCGCTGCCCCAATGATTTTAAACCCATATATGTTCGTGCCGTTCCTTTTGGCACCAGTTGCTAATGTTTTGATCGGTAAAGCATTTATTCAATTCCTAGGAATGAACGGGTTTATGTACGTCTTGCCATGGGCAACACCAGGTCCGATCGGGACGTTCTTAGCTACCGGTTTCCAGCCGATCTCCTTGCTCTTTATCTTAGTCTTATTGACAGTCGATGTTTTGATTTATCTGCCGTTCTGTCGTGCTTATGATAAGGAATTATGTGACCAAGAAGCTGCAAAATTAGCAGAAGAAACGGCTACAGATGAATCTGTCCCAGCTGCAGAACCAGAAATGCCTGTAAGTGAAGCAAAAGAATCTGTTGTTGCAAAACCAGAAGAAAAAGAATCAACAGAAACAAAAGATGCTCCAGTTAATTCGACAAGTGATGATCCTGACGATCCAACTAAAGTTTTAGTACTTTGTGCCGGTGCAGGGACAAGTGAATTATTAGCGAACGCCCTTAAAGAAGGCGCAGAAGAATATAATGTTAATTTGACAGCTAGAGCTGGGGCTTATGGTTCTCACTATGATATCTTGCCTAACTTTAATGTAGTTGTTTTGGCACCACAAGTTAAGACTTACTATGAAGATATTAAAAAAGATACTGATAAATATGGTATCAAGCTGATCAAAACACAAGGAAAACAGTATATTGATCTAACTCGTTCTCCTAAAGAAGCCCTTGATTTTGTGATGAGTAAACTTAATGAAGATGATGAAACAGACGCATAATTAATCATTCATTTTTTAAAATTCAGAGCTTAAAAAAACACTTAACAACGCTGAGTATAAACTCATTGTTGTTAGGTGTTTTTTAATCGCTACTTTCACGATAACTGATCGAAGTACCGATGATCATTCTTTCGGGAATGTGTTCTTTAGTAGTAAGTAGTTGGCCCAACATCTCTACACCACGTTTAGCCATTAAAGGTAGATAGACTTTAACGGATGTCAAGGTTGGTTCAGCATTTTCGGCAAGTTCTGAGTCATTAAAACTGACTACGGAAACTTGTTTTGGGACTGCGATCTTATTTTCTCTGAAAAAATCTAGTGCTCCTAAAGCTAAGAGATCACTAGCTACAAATAAAGCATTGGGAAAGTGAGCTCCTAATTTTTGGTAGGCAGCTTGTATTGTGGAATAACCGACTGAACGAGAAACTGCGTTAGCGGAAAAGACATTTTCAGCCTGATAAAGATGCTTGGAACGTAAATAATGACGGTAGTCTACTAAACGTCGATCGTATATCTTTTCTGAATCATCGCTGGTACGCCCTTCAGCAATTAAGATCCCAATATTTTCACGGTCATGATCAATAAAGTCTTGTAAGACTCGTTGTACACCTACTTCATTGTCACTAGTAACACAGCTGATGTCATTTTCTAGCGAATTATCACCAATGATCACTAATTGTGAGTTTAAGGCTTTTAGTTGGAGCCGTTGATTTGTACTGAACCGGCCGATAGCGATCACGCCGGCGCAGCGTCTGACATTGGTCCAAGGAGAATCTCCAAAGACCTGGATAGTTTTATACCCGCGCTTTTTGAGTTCTTTTTCAACTGTTAAGCGTAGGGTTAAATAATAAGGATCATCTTGTTCTTGTTTTGCAGTGAACCAAGTTACGATCCCGATGGTAGCTGGCCGAGTTTTTCTTTTACCTGAATTGTAATTCATTGCATCCGCGATTTTAAGCACTCGTTGACGAGTTTCATTTGTGACAGATAAAGAACTATCTTGATTCAAAATGCGTGAAACAGTGGTAATAGAGACACCTGCTTTAGTTGCGATATCTTTCAAGCTCACTGGTCAGCTCTCCCTTACGTTAATTTAGAGCACATTTGTGCTGTTACTATTTATTATTTTGAACTACTGCTATCAATAAAGTCAAGCTACTTATACTTACAGTATTGAGCAAACGGGAAGTTTTAGGTATTAGGATAATAATATAAAGAAAAAACATGTCTGAAAAAGCGATTTGGCTTTTCTGACATGTTTTTGTTATACATAGCTTATTAAGAAACAACTACTTTATTTTTGGTAATTCTTTTGTTTCAGTTAGTTCTTTAAACCAGTAAGCACTCTTTTTTGGATAACGTTTCTGGGTATCAAAATCAACAAAGAATAGGCCATAACGTTTAGAGTATCCGTTGGTCCAGGAGAACATATCTTGCAAGGACCAAACGAAATATCCTTTAACATTGATACCATTGTCAATTGCACGGAGTACTTCTTGCAAATGGATCTTGATATAATCGATCCGTTTTGAATCATCCAAAATTTCGTTTTCAGCTGGCTTTTCTTCTTTCAAACCTAAGCCGTTTTCAGTGATATAAATGTCATGAATTTTAGGATAATTGGTATGGATTCGTTCTAATTGGTCATATAGACCTTGAGGATTGATCGGCCAGTCCCAATCAGTCATTTCAATGCCATCTGGTACACCAGATTCACCAATTCCTTGTAAGCGGGAAATAGATGAGCCTTTTTTACCTGTCCCGTTATGAATGGTTTCAGAAATGCCGTGATATTCTTTCATGTATTTACTGAAGTAATAGTTGACCCCAACGAAATCCAATTGATCTGAAGCTTGCGTAAGTTCTGTCATTTCACTATCACTGATCGAAATTTCTGCTTGATCGTTAGCAGCTAAGATCTCATTCATTAAGGAAAGAGTTTCTTGACCATATTCCCCACCTAAAGTTCCGTCTAAAAAGAGTCGGTTGTCCAGCGTGTCTTGCAATTTAGCGGCATGCACATCACCTTTTTTAGTAGGATCAAACGGATAAACAGTTTGCAAAGCATGTACGACACCAATTTGACCGCTGATCTGTAATTTTTTAAATGCATTGACAACTCGTGCATGAGCTAAGTTTAAATTATGCTCAGCTTGGAATGTTTTGTGGAAATTATATTTCTCACCAGGAGGAAAAGTTCCAGTAGTGTATTGTTGGACGGCCATTGAAGTTGGTTCGTTGATCGTGATCCAGTAGTTGATCTCGCTAAATTCTTGGAAACAGAATTTAGCGTAGTCAACAAATTTAGTAATGTTTTCTTCGTTTAGCCAGTCACCAGTTTGGTGCAAAGTTTCAGGTGTATCAAAATGATGCAATGTTACAAATGGCTCGATCCCATTTTTACGGCATTCAGCGAACATGTTGTGGTAGTAATCAACCCCAGCTTGTTCTGGTTGACCACTTCCAGTTGGAAAGATCCGTGTCCAGGCGATCGAGATCCGAATTGAATTCAAGCCGAAATCACCAGATAACTTTAAGTCTTCTGGGTAACGGTGATAGAAATCACAGGCAGGTTCAGGATCAAAGAGGCCTTGTTTTTTCAGAAAGGGTTCCCATAAGACTTCACCCTTATTGCCTTCTTTGACTGCTCCTTCAGTTTGGAATGCGGCAGTTGCACCACCGAAATAAAAATCTGTTGGGAATTTCATGTAATAGACTCCTCTCATTGTTGCTTTTTTATAAGGTATTTATAGATCAAATTAACATTATTCTTTTTTCTCTGCTTTATTGGCTAATTGTTCTGAAACAAAAGCTAAAGCCTTATCACCGTCACGAGTTAACTCAATGTATTGTTTGCCAGAAGTTGAAACCATCTTAACACCGTATTTGTCGGTGATCTTTCTCAGGTTATCTTTCATACTATCCATTTGTGGAGCTAAAATGACAAGATCCATATCTTGAATCAGGTCCATATCTTGTCCGTAGGCTCGAGCAGCAGCTGATAAACTTAAATTTCTTTCCGATGCCAGTTTATTCAAAGCGTTGGCTAAGATCCCACTAGTACCTCCACCGGCACAAAGAACTAAGACTGTACTGTTTTCAGGGATAGCATTTTCGTTAGCAGTTTGTAAGTTGTGGTCTTCATCAGTAGTAGCAACAACGACATCGCCATCTTCACTAGCTGGAACATCTTTACTGTTAGTTTGAATATTTTCTTCCTTGGCAATTTCATCGGCAAGTAAAGTTT
>DXAP01000053.1 GCA_019116985.1 Candidatus Ligilactobacillus excrementavium
AATTAACTGACGTTTCCTTGACTAATTTTGACCATTATAGGAAAATACAGTTAATGTTGACTAGGAGGTGGCGTAGTGGAACAAAAATGGATCACGGAATATCAAGATTACCTAAAATACGAGCGACAGTATTCAACAGAAACTGTGAAAGCTTATACAGATGACATCCGTGACTTTTGCAATTTTTTAGCTGACACTGGCGGGATAACATCCTTTGCAGCGGTTACAGAAAGCGATGTTCACGTGTACATGAGTTTTTTATATGAACAACAATACAAAGAGAATAGTGTTTCTAGGATGATTTCTGGTTTGCGCTCTTTTTATCGTTTTTTATTAAAAAATAACTACGTGTCAGCAAATCCATTTATATACGTTCAATTAAAGCGGCATTCCCGGTCTTTACCACATTTTTTTTATGAAAAGGAAATGAACGCTTTGTTTGCAGCCACGGCTGGTGACTCAATGAAAGACATCAGAAATAATGCGCTACTAGAAACGTTATATGCAACAGGCATGCGTGTTTCTGAATGTACGAGCCTCACAGTTCCAGTGATCGACTTTGATAACCAAGCCATGTTATTGCACGGTAAAGGTGGTAAAGATCGCTACGTTCCTTTTGGACAATATTGTGCAAATGCACTTAAAAAGTATTTTGCAAAAGCGCGAACTCCAATCATGGAAAAGTATCATAAAGAACACGACTATGTCTTTATCAATCATTATGGAGATCCGATCACAGCCGCAGGGATCACTTATGTTTTAAATCAGGTCGTTAAACAAAGTTCGTTGCAAACAACTATTCATCCTCATGAATTGCGACATACTTTTGCTACGCATTTAATGAGTAATGGTGCTGATTTGCGCGCTGTTCAAGAGCTGTTAGGACACAGCAGTCTTTCAACAACTCAAATTTATACCCACGTGACTACGGAGAATCTCCAGGAAAACTATCGGAAATTTTTTCCACGTGCTTAAAACTAAATAACAATAATAACTTAAAATATTAGGAGGAAGTCAATAATATGACAACTATTTGTGCTGTGCGACACAATGGACATACAGCAATGGCCGGCGATGGCCAGGTAACAATGGGAGAACAAGTCATCATGAAAGGAACAGCCCATAAGATCAGAAAAATCTATGACGGTAAAGTAGCAGTCGGTTTTGCTGGTTCCGTTTCAGATGCACTTAATTTGCAAGACCGCTTTGAAAAGAAGCTGAATCAATACAGTGGTAACTTACAACGTGCCTCTGTTGAATTAGCTCAAGAATGGCGTGGCGACCAACAATTACAAAAGCTTGAAGCTTTATTAGTTGTGATGGATAAAGATAACTTATTATTAGTTTCTGGTTCTGGTGAAGTGATCGAACCTGATAATGACGTACTTGCGATCGGTTCCGGCGGTAATTATGCTCTTGCAGCGGCAGTGGCTTTGACTGCTCATGCTCCTGAAATGTCTGCGGAAGAGGTTGCTAAAAGTGCATTGCATATTGCGGGCAATATCGACATATTCACCAACCAAAATGTAATCACAGAAGTTCTCTAAACTAGTCGGATAGTAGGAAAGGAGCGAAGGTAAAGATTATTTCAAAGATCTTTACCGCTTAATTTATGGATCCAATGGATAAAACACCAAAAGAAATAGTTACAGAACTTGACCGGTATGTGATCGGACAAGATGAAGCGAAAAAATCGATAGCGGTCGCTTTACGCAATCGTTATCGTCGGATGCAGTTACCCGAAGAAATGCAAGAAGAAGTTACTCCGAAAAATTTGTTAATGATCGGGCCGACGGGGGTCGGAAAAACTGAGATCGCACGTCGCTTAGCTAAAATTGTCAACGCACCTTTCGTAAAGGTCGAAGCAACTAAATTCACGGAGGTTGGTTATGTAGGCCGTGATGTTGAATCAATGGTACGTGACTTAGTTGAATCAGCTTATAAGATGGAAGAGGAAAAACTTTTTAGCGAGGTTAGAAGTGAAGCTGTCGCTAACGCTGATAAACGTCTCGTTAAATTATTAGTTCCCGCACAAAAAAAACAGAATCAGCAAAATCAACAAGAAAACTTCATGCAAATGATGCGAGACCTGCAGAATGGTAAAATGCCACAAGGTCCAGGGCAAGAAGAGACCGATGGCGAAGTTAGTGACCAAGTTCGTAATGAGCGCTTAAATACCAGCGAAAAATTGAAACGTGGTCAATTAGAAAACACTGAAGTCACCATTAAGATCGATGATCCATCTCAAAATAATAACAATCCATCATCGGATATGTTAAATCAAATGGGGATCGACTTAAATGACGCTTTAGGTTCGATGATACCCAAAAGAAAAGTCAAACGAACGATGGCAGTTAAAGATGCACGCGAAGTATTAGTCCAAGAAGAATCAGAAAAATTAGTTAATAGTGCCGATTTAGCTGATGCTGCTATCAAACGGGCGGAAAATACGGGGATCATCTTCATTGATGAAATAGATAAGATCACTTCTCAGTCCAAGCAAAATTCTGGTGAAGTTTCCCGTGAAGGAGTTCAGCGTGACATCTTACCGATTGTTGAAGGTTCAGCAATCAAAACGAAATATGGTTTTATTAACACGGATCATATTTTGTTTATTGCATCTGGAGCCTTTCAAGACAGCAAACCAAGTGATCTAATCGCTGAATTACAAGGACGCTTTCCGATTCGTGTTGAATTAAATGACTTAAGTGCAGAAGACTTTGTCAAGATCTTAACTGAGCCAGATAATGCTTTGATCAAACAGTATATTGCGATGATCAATACCGATAATATTTCAGTCACCTTTACGATCGAAGCGATCCGTAAAATCGCTAATATTGCGTTTACAGTTAATCGTGACACAGATAATATCGGAGCACGACGTTTGCATACTATTTTAGAACGCTTATTACAAGATCTCTTGTATGAAGGCCCTGATATGCAAATGGGTGAGATCACGATCACTGAAGCTTATGTTGAGCAAAAAATCGGTAAAATCGCTGCTGATAAAGATTTAGCTCATTATATTTTGTAGACTAGTAGGTAATTAAGTTAAGGGAGAATTTAAAAATGGCAGTTATTATTGAAAATGATAAGGTCCGGGCAGTTATCAATGAACACGGTGCAGAGTTAAGTAGTCTGATCGCTAAGGATACAGGGATCGATTATATGTGGTCGGGTGACTTAAAATATTGGGGACGACATTCACCTGTGTTGTTCCCGATCGAAGGTAAACTGAAAGATGATCATTACTTTTACGCAGGCCAAGAATATCATATGACACAACACGGTTTTGCTCGAGACCAAGATTTTGAAGTCATTGAACAAAAAAACGAGCACGTCGTCTTTGAATTAACTGAAAATGCTGAAACTAAGGCTAAATATCCATTTGATTTTCGTTTACGTTTAACTTACTCATTACAAGATAGTAAACTTACATTATCCTATAATGTTTATGATCCTAGTGCCGATCAGGACTTGTATTTTGCAATCGGCGCTCATCCAGCATTCAAGGCTCCTTTGATGCCGTCACAAGCATATACTGATTATCAGTTGGAATTTTCACCTGCCATTAAAAGGCCAAGGGTTCCGCTTGATCAAAGTTTAACGGACCCTGAAAATGAAACCTTAGTGGATAATAACTACCTAGAGATCAGTCGAGATTTATTTAAAGATGATGCTTTGATTTATAATCTACACCAAGAACCGACAAAGATCACTCTCCAAGATAAAAAACAGCAGCATGGTGTTTTGATCGACACTAAAGACGCTAAGTATGTCGGGATCTGGTCAACGTATCCTAAAGATGGGCAGTTTGTGTGCATTGAGCCATGGTGGGGCTTAGCAGATAAAAAAGATGCTGATGGTCAATTGACACATAAATTTGCCATCAACAAGTTGGCTCCTCATGAAGAATTTAATGCTGGTTTTTCAGTGACAGTGTTTTAAATAAAAAAAATAAGCTGCAGTAACTTTTTCAATATTAGTTACTATAGCTTATTTTTATTTGTTATTGTCATCTTGCGCTCGCTTTTGACGGCGTCGATAGCCTAAACCAAATGGAACCATATTTTCTTTACCTTGTCGTATACGCGAAATGTTGCCCCAATGTCTAATAAAGACAAAAATTGTTAGGATAAGTGCAACCGTAGTCAAGATCCAGTCTTGGTAAAATAAAGAACTGATCGTGATCAGTGTAAATCCAAGCATACTAGCGACACTGACCATACTTGTTAGGTAAAGCGTAATCAGAAAAATTGCCCAGGCTAGTAAAAAGAATTGCCAGTTATAAATCAACAAAACTCCTACACTTGTGGCAACAGTCTTGCCACCCTTAAAGCTTGCGAAAATTGGAAATGCATGCCCAACGATTGCTGCGATCCCGATCAATAATGCATTAGCATCTGAGTGGAATAACAAGGGCAATAAGGCCGTGGCTGAACCTTTTAACATGTCGATCAACAGCACGATTGAACCAGCCGTTTTCCCTAATACACGAAAGGTATTAGTCGTGCCCATATTACCACTACCATATTCACGAATATCTTTTCCAAAAAAAGCCTTACCGATCCAGATACCAGATGGTATAGAACCTAGTAAGTAGCCGATCAGGAGCATCCAAATAACATTTAGGTCCACATTTTGTGCCTCCTTTGTCTTGCCTTTTAATTCTAGCAGTTTATTGTGCCGGAGGCAATTTAAATTATTGAATAGCTCCTTATAGAAAATTAAACAGTCATATGCAACTCAAAGTTTTTCTTAAAAGTCCGTCATTACGGGCTATAGTGGCGTTAGTTACTTTACAGGATAGTATCTGATGGGTTATGATAATAAAAGTTTGTCGATTCAAAGTAAGAATGGATCGACTTGTTTAAGCGGGAAGGGATTTGAAAATTCAATGACAAAACCTAATTATAATGATGATTCGATCCAAATATTGAAGGGCCTGGAAGCTGTTAGAAAGCGACCTGGGATGTATATTGGATCAACTGATACACATGGTTTACATCATTTAGTTTATGAAATAGTTGATAACGCCGTCGATGAAGCATTATCCGGTTATGGTAAAAAAATTGATGTGACGATCCATGCTGATGACTCTATCACAGTATGCGATTATGGTCGTGGTATGCCAGTTGGTATGCATTCGACGGGGATCCCAACAGTGGAAGTTATTTTTACAGTCTTACATGCTGGTGGTAAATTTGGTCAAGGAGGTTATAAAACCTCTGGTGGTTTACATGGTGTGGGGGCTTCTGTAGTCAATGCTTTGTCGGAAAATTTAACCGTTAATACTGTTCGTGACGGCATTGAGTATGAAGAAGATTTTAAAAATGGCGGCCAACCAGTTGGCACATTAAAAAAACTGGGTAAGACCAAACGCCCCAGTGGCACGAAAGTTACCTTTAAGCCAGATCCGACTATTTTTTCATCGACACACTATCACTATGATGTATTAGCTGAGAGATTACGTGAATCAGCTTATCTTTTAAAAGGTGTACAAATCACTTTAACCGATGAGCGTAATGACCGCCAAGATATTTTCTTATATGAAGAAGGTATTAAAGAATTTGTCACATACTTAAATGAAGGCAAAGATACGATCGGTGGGGTCATGTATTTCGATGGTTCTACGTCTGGAATGGAAGTAGAAGTTGCTGCACAATATAACGATGGATACTCTGAAAACGTCTTGTCTTTCGTCAACAATGTGCGGACCAAAGATGGCGGAACACATGAAGCTGGGCTACGTTCAGCATGGACAAAAGCTTTTAATGATTACGCACGTAGTGTTGGGTTGCTTAAAGAAAAAGACAAAAACTTAGAAGGCAGCGACGTACGCGAAGGATTATCAGCAGTGATCTCGGTGCGTGTTCCGGAAGAAATGCTCCAGTTTGAAGGGCAAACTAAGGAAAAATTGGGGACGCCTGAAGCTCGTACGATCGTTGATGGCATCGTGTCTGAACAACTTAATTATTATTTGATGGAAAATGGTGAATTTGCCCAAGACTTGGTCCGAAAATCCTTGCGTGCGCGAGAAGCACGTGAAGCAGCAAGAAAAGCTCGTGATGAAAGTCGAAATGGCAAGAAACGACGTAAGAAAGATCAGTTACTCTCAGGTAAACTAACACCTGCTCAATCAAAAAATGCTAAGAAAAATGAATTATTCTTA
>DXAP01000054.1 GCA_019116985.1 Candidatus Ligilactobacillus excrementavium
AGAGCCGACAACAACTAATAGAAATGTGGTTGCTGGTTCTAAAAAGAATAGTTCGAAAGTAGATAATAAAAGTTATTCTAGTGAAGAAGCAAGCTCACAGACGTCAACACAAGATGACTTAGAACACTATAGGATCTTTGTAAAATAGTGTTGAATTCCTTTTAAGATTCTATCGTGAGGCGATATAGGACACTTTTCAATTGTTTAGTTTCCGCTGAAATCGAAATTGTTCTATTAAAGAATAATAAAAATGATAAAATTAAGATGTGTTTTAATTGTTGAAGAATTTGCTATATCATTGATATATATTATTTTTTTCAATTGGAAGGAAGGAGAATTTTCGTGATAAAAGTTTTACAGATGAGTGACATTCATTTAAATTTGGCGGATTGCCACAACAAATTGCAGTACTACTCAAAAATGAACTGTGGCAAACATTTTGTGCTGCTTTAGACTATGCTCAAGAACAGACAGTTGATATAATTTTACTGGCTGGGGATTTATTTGACACACCAACACCAGATGCTAGCCTGATTCAGGATGTAAAGGACCATTTTGCTAAAATTGCTCCAATAAAGATTATGGTGGTTGCTGGCAATCATGATTATGCCTACGCGGGATCATTTTGGGAAAATCAAGATTGGCCAGAAAATGTTTACATCTTTCCTACAAATTGGCAGTCGGTCGACTTACCAGATTTGAAAACTAAGGTCTGGGGCGCAAGTTTTATGGCACCTTACGTCAAGGAGCCCCAAATTAGACAAGCTGATTATACTAGTACGGACCTGCAATTAGGAATTTTACATGGAGACGCTTTAACGCCTGATAATTCACTTTATGATCCCCTAACACCAACAGATATTCAAGATTCGGGTTTAGATTGGTTGGCTATTGGCCACATACATAAACGAGAAAGTGGTCAAGCTGGCCATACCAACTATGGTTATGCTGGTAGTTTAGCAGGGCATGGCTTTGATGAAACTGGTGAAAAAGGAGTCTTGTTGTTAACTTTTAATGATAAACGCATGCTGTCGTCAGAATTTCATGCATTGTCACAACGGCGTTACGAAAAAGTAACTGTCGATATTAGTGGAGCTGCGACTAATCAGGAAGCAGTTCAAAAGATTAACGATTTTTTAGCTGATAAGTATGGAATTGATTTTGAGCAAAATTTGTATGAAATAACCGTGGTAGGTTTCTTGGAGCCTAACTCCTTGGTTAAAGTTGGTAATTTGGTTAACGAACTTAATGTATTTTACGTGCGTTTACGTGATGAAACACAACTTGTTATTGATTACCAAGCTCTGGCAAAGCAGGATACATTACAGGGGAATTTTGTAAAAAAAATTTTGGACAAAATCGAGCAAGCTGATGATGTTAAGCAACCTCTTTTAAAAGATGCCTTGCAATATGGAATCAAAGCTTTTGAAGGAGGGATCAATGATGAGGCTTAAAACGATTGAGATTCGAGATTTTGGGATGTTTCACAATTATAAGTTAGAATTTGATTCACAAGCTCAGATTATTTATGGGAACAACGAAAAAGGTAAAACGACTTTGATGTCGTTCATTCTATTGATGTTATACGGTAATCAGGGACGTGAAACTAAAAAACACATGACCTTACGTAAAAAGTATCTGCCATGGAATGGAGCGAAAATGGCTGGAAGCCTAACTTTTTCAAACGCAGGTAAAAATTATCGCGTTGAAAAGAAGTTTGGTAACACCTTCAGGAAAGATGAAGTTCGTTTGATTGATGTTGATAATGCTTCTGATATTGATCTTGGTAACAAAGAAGAAATTGGTGAATTTGTCTTAGGAATAGATCAAGATAGTTTTTTGAAAACTGGCTTTATTTCGGGTACTGGTTTCTTTAACGGTAAGGGTACGGATCAAATCACTTCCTATTTAGTTCAAAATTTAGCCCAAACTGGTGACGAAGATGTTTCTGCAGATGATGTATGGCAAAGACTCACGAATGCACGTTATGCTTTAGTTTCCAAGTCCAATCGTGTTGGCAAACTCTTAGATGAAGAAAATAGATTGGAAAACCTAAAGCAAGAGGAGGCCGAAACTAAGGCTTTACTGGAACAACAGACAGACAAGACTAAACAGTTGGAAAATTTAGGACAAAAGCGTCTTCGTCGTCATGAACTCAAAGCACGGCTAAAAAAAGACAACCAAGTTCGTCAAATTGGTAAACGACAGGATCTATTAACAGGGTTGAACCAATTGGATAAAAAAGAGCAAGTTTTGGCTAAGTATCCCGTCTCCTTAGCTAAAATGGATCAATTTATTCGGAAAGGGGACGAATGTAGCATTAAGGCTCAAGGCGCAAGTGATCAGTTAAGTGGTTTTACCGCAGAAAAAAACGACCAACCGAACATCCCTGTGATTGAAAGGGAGTTAGAAGAAGCTAAAAAACTTACCGTTAAGCAGGGCGAATTAACGACTGTTAACCAATATTTTGAAAATGTAGTGGAGCCATCTAAGGAAAGAGTTGAAAAAGAGCAACAAAGTTTAGATACACTGACTCAACAAGAAAAAGATAAGGAAGGGCAACTGCAAGAGCTTAAGACAGATAAAGAAAAGTATGATCAAACTCAAAAAGAGTTATTAGCAGGTAATCAAAAAGTTCAAGCATTACGGGATTCAAAAGATGACTTGTTAGCACGGAAAGCAAAGTTTGAGCGAGAAAATGCAGCAAAAGAGGAACATCGTAGAAGTGATAGCATACAGTCTTCCAATGATAACAAACTTACTATGATTGGTGGCGTTGTTGCTGTGGTCGGCTTGATAGCTTTGTTCATTTCAGGTTTACTTGGGGTTGTTTTGCTGATTGCTGGTATCGGAATAGTAGTTTATGATCAGACCCAGCGTAACAACGGCCAAACAAGAGCCGCTAACGAAACGGTGACAACGCCAGTTCAACCAAGGGAGGACTTTGAACAACAGCAGGCAAAGCTTGAGGAGCAATTAGAAGCAGCCAAACAAAAAGTGACGGAATTAACACAACAAATCGAAGCTTTACAAGGTCAAAATGACCGTTATATGGAACTCGAAAATGAAATCAAGCAGATTAAATTTAATTTGAGCAGTGTCCAAGAAAGTGTGACAGGGAGCAAGCAAGAATTTGGTAAGGTTCAAAATAAGTGGCGGAGCAAAATTATGAATGCAGAATTGGCTGACATTGACCAAAGTATGGTTGATTTAGCGGAGGTTAAGGATTCTTTACAAAAAGCGTGTCAAGCTGTTAATGAACACCTGAATGTTATTTTGCAAAAGTATGAGGTTGAAGATGTTCCAGCGTTAGAAGCCTTACACAATATACAAAAGCAACAAGAAAAACGTCGAGTACGTTATACTGAGTTAAAGGAAAAAGCGTCAAATACCTTACAGGATTTAAGTGACCTTTTTAGCAAGTTTCCGACAGCACCGCAGAACTTAGCCGACTGTAAGCTGGTTTTGGAACAGTTAAAAAAGGAATTTCAAGATTATAAAGATGCCAAAAGGATGGTTGAACAACAACGGAAAGCCACTGGCATTACTGATAATCGTGAACAATTGGAAGAGTCACTGAAAGATGGACACCAGGTGGAGCCTTTAAGCAGGGAAAAACGTGAGCAACTGCAAGACGAACTGCAAACAATTGACCCACATATTGAGCAAGAGTTTTATGAATTACAAAACGGCATCGTGGTTCCAGAACGGAATTTAGATGAATTAGCTGAGGCCATTTCTGAACATCAAGCAGAAGTCGACCGTTTGACTAAGTCTAAAGATGCTTTGGACCTAGCAATACAAGTCTTTAATAATACTTTAGAAGAACGACGTAAGAATTTTGCGCCGGAATTGCGTAAATTGGTGGGTAAATACTTAAATATGTTGACCGATGGACGCTATGACGACGTGATGATTCCCAAAACTTATGAACTAGAAGTTCAAAGTGAAGGTTTATATCGGCAGTATAACTATCTTAGTTCGGGGACCGTTGATCAATCATACTTGGCATTACGTTTTGCAGTGGCTAATTTACTGACTTCCTTAGATCAAGATGCTTTACCAATGATTTTGGATGATGTTTTGCGAGAATATGATGAGACACGTGCGACAAATGCCCTACATTTCTTGAAGAAACAGGATGATAGACATCAACTATTAATGTTTACTTGCCATAAGAGTTTGTGTCCAATAGGTGAAGAAGCTGGTTTTGTGGTGAGTGAACTATAATTTCGAAATTAGGCAATAGGGAAGATATATCTGGCTTATGTTGTGAGTACAGAAATAAATATGTGAGAGCGAAGCTAGTTATTTAAAGCTGCTAGTTTCGTTTTTTTATTGTTTAAAATTTAGTATAATTAGTATTGGTAGGGTTTTATTGAACAAACAAGTGGATGAGATGTGACAATGGCTGCTTTTAAAGAATTATTATAGCAAGTTGATGATAATGTTCACGTTCAACGTAATCGTGGGACTGCTTTTGGAAAAAATGGTCGTCAGTCATTTGAAGAATGAACCTAAATATAAAAATAAATATAGTGATGTCTGGATGTTAAATGATGTTCCAGCAGAGTCTCATGTTTCTAAAACTAAAAAAACAGAGGTGTTGATATTGTCACTCGCGGTAAAACGGCAGGAAAATTGACGGCTATTCAAGCGAAGTATTATAAGGATAAGGTTGGGGTAGCTGATGTTGGAGGTAACCGTTAGCTCATGCTAGAAACGATTTTTAATTAGTTGTATGGAAAGTCAATTTCACGATTCAGATATATTAAAACGGCTATATAGCTATTGATATTTCTGAATAAGGGGCACAAC
>DXAP01000055.1 GCA_019116985.1 Candidatus Ligilactobacillus excrementavium
CTTAAGCCGTTTTTACCAAATAATTCTGTGGCTGGTCAACGTTTACTTCACTTACAATGTCACATCGGTAATGATACAGTTAGCTGGTGGAGGTTAGGAGCAAAATCAGTTTGCGGGCTTGATTTTTCACCTAATTCATTAAGATATGCGCGTAAATTAGCTGCAAAAGCAGGTGCTGACATTACTTACGTAGAAGGCGATGCACGTTATGCAACGGCGGCTATGCCTGACAAATTAGGGAAGTTTGATGTCATTGTAACTAGTGCGGGCACGATCACTTGGCTGCCAGACCTTAAAGACTGGGCGAAGTCGATCGCCGACTTGCTCTGTCCAAATGGTGTCTTTATGATCCGCGATAACCATCCGCTTTTGTTTGCGTTAGATAACGAAGGATTAAGTATCAAACAAAACTATTTCAGCAAAACGGAATCATTTTATATAGATGATAGTTCGTATGCTGTCAATGATACTGCGGATGGTACTGCTAAAATCAAGCATGATCGCAATTACAACTGGGCACATGATTTTCAAGAAATCGTGGCCGTTCTACGTGATGCAGGGTTAACGATCGAAGCTATCGGTGAGCACCAAGAAACTGATTGGCAAGCTTTGCCAATGTTAACTTACAATGAGCAAAAAGATGAATGGACTATGCCAAAAGAGTACCCGCAGATCCCGCTGACCTTTTCAGTTGTTGTACGTAAAAATAATTAAATTTTGTTTTTCGGCAAATTTAAAGTACAATGTTTGCTAGAATTTCTTTGAGGATGTGGAATGTTAAATGCGAATCGCAGTGAACGATTTCATTGAGAAAATAACTAATGAAAACTATGAAATAAAACAAGTTGAAGCTACTAAAAGTGACTTTAACAAAAAAGCACATAAGATGGTCGAGCAGATGATCAGTAATTTTAATGAATTGACTGACGCTGGCCACTTAGCACAAAGTCGAATCTTACTCAAAACTAAAAGTGAGCCGATTATTATTAGTTTAGAAAGCGGCGTAGTTAATTTGCCGTTTGAAAATGTCAAACAAGTGGATAATTTTTTTGATGAATTAGAAGATGAAACAGAAGTAGTTGTAAATTTGATCGTAAAAGATCCAGATATCAATGCATCCGGTTTACGGATCGATCAGATCTGTACTGCGGCTGAATTGAATCAAGGTGTACAAGAATACAGCAAACAAATTACAAGTAGGGTCCAAGAGCTATTGGGGACTATTGAAGATAACAAGGTAGAAGAAAAGTAAGATAGCTTTGTTTATGGGCGAGCTTTGCAAGCCAAACCTTTCCGTTTATCTAACTTAGACATCATATCGTAAAAAGCACGATATAATGCCCAAGTCGGATATGCTCAAAGTATAAGCGGTTTGCAGCGCTCTGTTTCAGTAGTCGAGTTCCGAAATTCAGACAACTCCGCTTATCCAACTCGGATCTCACAGTGCACAGAACGCACTATAAGTTCCGGGTCCGCTAATGCTCGTTGTCTCCCGAATTTCTCTGCTCTGTTATAATAGCCGAGCTACGTGAATCAAAAGTCTGCGCCTATCCAACTTCAACAACAAGTCGCCAAAAGCACGACTTATCGTTAAAGTCCGATAGTGCTCAACTTTTAAACGATTCACTTCGCTCTGTTATATTAGTCGAGTTACGTGAACCAGAAAGTTCCGCCTAATCAACTTAGACATCACGACAAGAAGAACACTTGTCATAATGCCTAAGTCCATTAGTGCTCACTTTCTCCCGGTTCACTCCGCTCTGTTGTATTAGTCGAGCTCCGAAACTCAGAAGATTCCGCTTAGCTGACTTCCACACCACATTGCTCAAAACGCAATATGGTGTATAAGTCCGTTAATGCTCATCTTCTAGTCGAGTTTCTCCGCTCTGTTATTTGATGAGGGAATATTATGGAAAATATTTTAGTCTTATTGCAAAACACGCGAAATCAGGTCAGTAAAAAAGAGCGCGTTTTGTGCGACTATATTTTGTCAGCACCAACTGAAGTGATGCAATTATCGGTGCAAAGCTTAGCTGAACGTTGTCAGATCAGTGCGGCTACAGTTGTGCGTTTTTGTCGACGATTGGGCCTAGATGGCTATTCTGACTTGAAGCTCCATTTGTCAGCAGCAGTCCAAGAAACACCTGGACAAGAATATAGTGAAATCAAACCTGGCGAAAGTGCCGCTGAGATTAGCAGTAAACTTCAGTTGCATTTCGAAAATGCGTTGAAAGTAACAGCTAAACACTTGGATGACCAGATGATCGAACAAGTCGTCACAGCAATCCATGACGCACCACAAGTGCAGCTTTTTGGCTTGGTTTCATCATCATTAGTTGTCCAAGATATCTATCAAAAATTAAGTCGTTTAGGTGTTAAGGCTCTGGTTAATAACGATGCCCACTTGGCTGCTACTACTTTAGCTTCTGGCGGCAAAAACGATCTTTTATTAGTTGTATCGACAAGTGGCAATACCAAGGAAGCTTTGCAGTTACTACGTTTTGCATCCGAAAAAAATGTTACGACTGTTCTGATAACGGCTAACATAAACTCTACGGGAGCTAATTTAGCAGATCATGTGCTGGAATCACAAAAGATAGGTGAATCGGTCATTCGTCCTGGGGCCTCGACTTCCTTAGTGACAGAATTTTTTGTAGCTGATGTAATAATGTTTCGTTACGTCGCGCGTTACTATACTGAAGTTTTAAATAAGTTGCGTGAAACGCGTGAATTAATAGAACGTCTAAATGATAATTGAACAAATTGAGGATAGAGGATGCCACAGATGGTGTTCTCTTTTTTGTGTCATAAAGTAGAGGTTTTTGTTGCTATTTAAGAAATTTTATTTCATAATAATAACAATTTAATTTGATATAGTTAAATATTATTTGAATAATGCGCTTACAAATGCTAGGATTTGATTGGAAAGTGTTTTATCAAAATAGGAAGGGGTAAGTAAATGAAAGTTGATTTGAGTAATTTAACGACTGAACGCCGCAATAACGCTACCATGAATTTGGATGAGCTTTCAGTTGAAACTGCGGCTAAATTAATGAATCAGGAAGATCAAAAAGTTGCGCCTAGTGTACAACAGGCGTTGCCACAGATCTCACAAGCTGTCAAACAGATCATTCAAGCTTTTAACGCTAATGGTCGTTTGATTTATTTGGGGGCTGGTACAAGTGGCAGACTAGGTGTTTTAGATGCTGCTGAATGTGTGCCGACTTTCGGTGTTTCAAAAGAGATGGTCGTTGGATTGATCGCTGGTGGACCACAAGCGATGACGGTCGCAGTTGAAGGGGCAGAGGATTCATTAACTTTAGCCCCACAAGACTTACAGGACCTTCATTTGACAAAAAATGATGCAGTTGTAGGGATCGCGGCTAGTGGACGAACACCTTATGTGATCGGTGGATTAGAATACGCATCTAGCGTTGGGGCAGCAACGATCTCGCTGGCTTGTAACCCCAAAGCTGAGATCTCACAATATGCTCAAACGGCGATCGAAGTCGACTGTGGACCAGAGTTTTTGACTGGTTCAACGCGACTTAAATCTGGAACCGCACAGAAGTTGGTTTTAAACATGTTATCTACTTTATCAATGATCGGGATCGGAAAAGTCTATAACAATTTGATGGTCGATGTCAAAGCTACCAATAATAAATTGGTCGAGCGTGCCAAACAAATCGTCATGCAAGCAACCGGCATTGATTATACCGAGGCTGAGTTTTATTTAAAGCAGGCTGATTTAAGTGTTAAAACAGCAATCGTAATGGCTAAAACGAATACGACTAAAGAACAGGCAGAACAGAAATTAAGACAAGCCAATGGCTTTGTTAAACAAAGTATTGTAGATGAAAAAGGTAAAGGAGATGTCTGAAAATGGCAGATGATTTTAACGCGAAAAAAGTTGCCGAGAAAATTTATGAATACTCTGGTGGCGTAGATAATGTGGAATCTTTTGAAAATTGTATGACCCGGATCCGGATCGAAGTTTTTGACCATGACAAGGTCGATGAAGATAAATTAAAAGAACTTCCAGGTGTTTTGGGAGTTGTGAATGATGAGCAGCTGCAAGTTGTTATTGGTCCCGGCAAAGTCAATAAAGTTGATGCAGCTATGGAAGCATACTCAGGTAATAAGTCAGGTGAAAAGGCTGATGGCACCAGTAACCGTTCACAGGCAGCAGAACGTGCCGCAGAAGTTAAGGCTGAAACCAAGGAAAAACAAAAGAAGTCACCGTTCAAGTCATTATTAAAAGATATCGCTAATATCTTCGTACCGATGATCCCCGCCTTTGTTGGTTCAGGGTTGATCGCCGGGATTGCAGCTATTATTTCTAATTTGATCACTTCGAAGACATTGACTGGAGAAGCTTGGGATCAGGTTGCTTTAGTGTTGAATATCATTAAAAACGGGATGTTTACTTATTTGCCGATTTACACTGGTATCAATGCAGCACGTGTCTGGGGAGCTACTCCAACATTAGGTGGTGTTACCGGTGCCGTTGTTTTGTTGACTGGGATGGAACCTGATGCACCGATCAAAAACCTTTTTAACGGAAGTGCTTTAGCTGCTAACCAAGGTGGTATTATTGGTGTTATTTTGGCTGTATGGTTATTGTCAGTCATTGAAAAGAAAATGCACCAATGGATCCCCGATTCGATCGATATTATTATCACACCTATGGTCAGTTTGTTACTGATCGGTTTAGCTGAGATTTTTATTATTATGCCATTGGCCGGCTTTGTTTCCGATGGTTTAGTCGGTGGGATCAATTGGGTCTTAAGTGTTGGCGGAGCGTTCTCTGGCTTTGTATTAGGGGCTTTGTTTTTGCCGATGGTCATGTTGGGACTACATCAGATCCTAACACCGATCCATGTTCAAATGATCAGCCAGACGGGCAACACACCACTTTTACCGATCTTAGCAATGGCTGGTGGTGGCCAAGTTGGGGCTGCCATGGCACTGTGGGCTCGTTTGCGTCATGATAGAAAATTAGTTGATATGATCAAAGGCTCCTTACCTGTTGGTATTTTGGGCATCGGGGAACCATTGATCTATGCGGTCACATTACCGTTAGGCCGTCCATTTATTACAGCTTGTATCGGTGGTGGGATCGGTGGTGCCGTTATTGGTGCGATCGGCTCGATCGGTGCGATCGCTATTGGGCCTTCTGGTTTGCCGCTTATCCCATTGATCGATCACGGTCGTTGGTGGGGCTATGTACTGGGCCTGATCGCAGCTTATATCGGTGGATTTATCGTCACATACTTCTTTGGTATCCCAAAGGATAAGTTGGAAGTCGAAAAAGCAGAAGCTGCTGCTGAACAGGCAGGAGCCACAATAGCAGAAACAACTCCAACAGATGAGAAAACTGATGATACGGAAGTACAGACAGATCCAACAGTGACTGAAGAAAGCTTAGAAGTTGCAGTTGATGGAGAGTTAAAGAACATTACTGAGTCTTTTGACGATGTTTTTGCTAAAAAAACGATGGGTGACGGTTATATAATAGAACCTGAAAGTAGTAAGGTCTATGCTCCAATTGGTGGTACGATCAGCTCAGTTTTCCCTACGAAACACGCGCTTGGCATCACCACAGCAGGTGGTTTGGAGATCTTAGTTCATTTAGGGATCGATACGGTCGACTTGAATGGAGCACCATTTGACGTCCAGGTCACTGAAGGACAAAAGGTTGCGGCAGGTGACTTATTAGCCCAAGTCGATTGGCGAGCAGTGAAAGATGCTGGTAAATCAACTGAAACGATTATCGCTATTACTAATATGGATCAAGTTGCTGATTATAGTTTAAATAAGACAGGACAAGTTGTTGCTAAAGAAACAGTTGCTAATATTAAATTAAAATAGTCTATTAAAGAAAGGCTGAGTGTTCCTAGTTATTGGGGCACTTAACCTTTTTTAGTTAAGAAGTTTGTCATTATTAACTAATACAATTATCAAAAAACTGTTGACAAAGCTCATTTTAACGCTTAATATCAACTACATTAAGAATATAAGAAACGTTGAAGAGAAGAGTAATTTTCCTTAGTACATTTAAGAGACCTTCGGTGGCTGCAAAGAAGGATGGAAAGAGAAGACGAATATGAGCTCCGAAGTTGAATAGCAGTGCAAGCTGATATTCCGCTGATTGCGATACCATCAAGTCTTGATAGAGACTAAGAGGCTATTACTATGGAGTAGTAGCAATTAAGGTGGTACCACGGGTTTTCGTCCTTTGTAAGAGAGGATGAAGGCCCTTTTTTTATACACAGGGCGGAGTGAACCGGGAGAAAGTGAGCACTAATGGACTTAGGCATTATGACAAGTGTTCTTCTTGTCGTGATGTCTAAGTTGATTAGGCGGAACTTTCTGGTTCACGAAGCTCGACTAAGAAAAAACAAAGCGGAGTGAATCGTTTAGAACTCGAGCACTAATGGGCTTGGACATTATGACAAGTGGTTTGTGCTTGTCGTGATGTTTAAGCTAATTAGGTGGAAAGTTCTAGCTTGCCGTAGCTCGACTAAACAGCGAACCGATTTCAATTACATAATAAGAAAGCAGGATAGGTCAAATGATAGAGTTAAAAAACATTTCAAAAACCTTCCAAACAAAGGAAGGAGAAGTTAAAGCTGTAAAAGACATTAATTTAACGATCAACAGTGGTGAAGTATATGGGATCGTTGGATTTTCTGGAGCAGGTAAAAGTACCTTGGTCCGTATGTTAAATGGTTTGGAGACACCGACCTCTGGTGAAGTTTCGATCGATGGTACACGGATCGATAATTTGAGTGGAGAAGCACTCCGTAAGCAACGCAAAAAAATCGGCATGATCTTTCAACATTTTAACTTGTTGTGGTCACGGACGGTTTTAGAAAATATTATGTTTCCAATGGAATTGAGTGGTATTTCTAAAGAAGATCGGACTAAGAAAGCACAAAATTTGGCAGAATTAGTTGGTTTAGGTGACCGAGTTCATTCTTATCCTTCTCAGCTGTCAGGTGGACAAAAACAACGTGTCGGGATCGCACGAGCTTTAGCGAATGATCCAGATATTTTGATTTCTGACGAAGCAACAAGTGCGTTGGACCCGCAGACGACGGATGAAGTTTTAGACCTGTTGGAAGATATCAACCGCCAAATGAATTTGACGATCGTGATCATTACCCATGAAATGCATGTTATCCGTCGCTTGGCGAATTCAGTGGCTGTTATGGACGATGGTGCACTGATCGAAAAAGGGCCGGTTTCGACCGTCTTCACGAATCCGCAAGAAGAGTTGACCAAACGCTTTGTTAGTTCAGAAGTGGATAATAGTCAAACTCCTGATATTCAACAAATTACTGTGGATCTGATCAAGAAATACCCTAATGGCAAGATCGTTTCGCTTAAATTCCACGGTGACCAAGTTAAGTTGCCGATCGTGACCGAAATGATCCGTGAATTCCCGGAAGTGACGATGAGTATCTTGGAAGGATCGATCCATCAGATCGGTGACCAACAAAGTGCGATCGGAACGCTCTTTGTACAATTGTTGGGTGAACCAGCTGAGGTTGAAGGAGCATTGGACTTCTTAAATAAAATGCGTGTAGAAACGAAGGTGATCAATAATGGGTGAGCAAGGACTTGCTTCATACTTCCAATTTAATAATGTTAACTGGCCTAATGTGTGGACTGCAGCGTGGGAAACATTATGGATGACAGTTATTTCAGTCTTGATCGTAGCGATTTTTGGAATTTTATTAGGACTACTCTTATATCAAACAGATGGTAGCAAAAATCCGGCAGTTAAAGTTTTAAACTGGGTCGTTGGCTTCTTCGTGAATGTTTTTCGGTCGATCCCGTTCATTATTTTGATCGTGTTGCTTTTACCGGTGACCCAAGTTGTTATGGGTGCGATCACTGGAGCTAAAGCAGCTATCCCATCTTTGGTAGTTTCAGCAGCACCATTTTATGCACGTTTGGTCCAAATCGCCTTTAACGATGTTGATAATGGTGTGATCGAAGCAGCTTATGCGATGGGGGCTAATAGTTGGCAGGTCGTACGGAAAGTTTTGATCCCAGAAAGCATGCCAGCCTTAGTTTCTGGAATCACAGTTACAGCTATTTCATTGATCGGTTACACAGCGATGGCCGGTGCGATCGGTGCTGGTGGGTTAGGTCAATTAGCCTATACCGATGGTTTCCAGTCATACAATAATGCGATCACGTTAGCCGCTACAGTTGTGATCGTCATAATCGTGTTTGCCTTCCAGTTTCTGGGAGATTGGATCACAAGAAAAGTTGATAAGCGCTAATTTTAATTGTTAATTTACAAAATCAAGTCAAAAACTAGGAGTTGAATAATATGCAAAAGAAACGTTTAGTAAGTATATTGTCCGTTGCGGTAGCTAGTGCACTTTTGTTAGTTGGTTGCGGTTCTAAGTCGGATAGTTCCAGTCAAAAGAATACGGAGATCACGGTCGGTGCTTCGTCTAATCCACATGCTAAAATTTTGGAACATGTTAAACCAGAATTGAAAAAAGAAGGCGTTGATCTGAAAGTCAAGGTTTTCGATGATTATGTAATGCCTAACAAGGCTTTGGCTTCTAAGGAACTAGATGCTAATTACTTCCAGCATAAACCATTCCTAAATAATTGGAATAAGAAAAATGATGGTAGTTTAGTTGATGCTGGTGGGGTTCATTTGGAACCGATCGGTGTATATTCTAAGAAATACAAAAACTTAAAAGACCTACCGCAAAATTCAACGGTCCTAGTTTCTAGTAACGTAGCCGATTACGGACGTGTATTACAAATGTTTAAAGATGCTGGTTTGATCACGATCAAAGAAGGCACGGATTTAGAAACAGCAACATTTGATGATATTGATACTAATAAGAAGAATCTGAAATTCAAGCATACTTATGAAGCAAAATTAATGCCGAAGTTGTATGAATCAGATGAAGCTGCAGCGACTGTCATCAATGCTAATTATGCAGTACAAGCTGGTTTAAACCCAACCAAGGATAGTATTGCGCTTGAAAAGAAATCTTCACCTTATGTCAATATCGTGGCAGTTCGTAAAGGCGATACCAAAAAAGATGCGATCAAGAAGTTGATGAAGACCTTGAAGTCGGATAAGACACAAGATTGGATCAAAAAAGAATATAAAGGCGGCGTACTTCCAGCTGATGATTAATTAGCTAAAGTAGTCGATAAAAAGGTGGCTGCAAGTAAGCAGCTGCCTTTTTTATTTTTAGCAAGATGGATATAATTTTACAGAGCAAAGTTGTATGCGCAGATGGAAATGAGAAGCTAAGTTGACCGAAGTAAGATACACAAATGGAAATGCGAGGCCAAGTCAGTCAAAGTTATATGCGCAAATGAAAATGCGAAGCTAAGTCGGCTGGAGTTATATGCGCAAATGGAAATGTGAAGCGAAGTCCGCCGAAGTAATATTCGCAAACGGAAATGTGAAGCCAAGTCAGTCAAAGTTATATTCGCAAATGAAAATGCGAAGCCAAGTCCGCTGAAGTAATATGCACAAATGGAAATGCGAAGCTAAGTTCGCTGGAGTTATATTCGCAAACGGAAATGTGAAGCCAAGTTTGGCAGTCTTATATTCAGAATAGCAAGGTCACTTTTTAGCGGAATAATTTAAGTCTAAAATCGAAGCTAGAGCATTGCGACTTTGTATATAATTTAGCTAAAAGGTGCTATGATATATTTATAATAAATAAAAGTAAGAAATGAGGAATGACTCAATGTCTAGTGGTCAAACGGTCACAAATTTGATCATCGTGTTGATCGTGTTCTTTTTTGCATCTTTTTTCGTTGCATCTGAATTTGCTATCGTTACTTTGCGTAAGAGTGCGGTCGAAAGCGCCATTGAAAATGGAAAGGGTAATCAGCGTAAACTCAAATTAGCCTTACAGATGATAACTAACATGAATGAATATCTTTCAACGACCCAAGTTGGTGTTTCACTGACCGGGATCATTTTGGGGTGGATCGGGGCTGATTCACTGACCAAGATATTTATGGACCTTTTTGGTGTATTGCCTGTGAGCCACGCGACTGCAGTGTCGATCAGTGCGGTTTTAGGTGTTGTTTTGTTGACGTACCTCGAAGTTGTTTTGACTGAGATCGTACCGAAAAACATTAGTATTGATATGCCAATGAAGATGATGATGTTTATTGTAACTCCGCTACATTATTTCCATATCATTTTCTACCCCTTTGTATGGTTATTGAATGTTTCAGCAACGGGGATCGTTCGTTTGATCGGACTTAAACCAGCTGGTGAGGATGAAGATGTTTTATCGCAAAATGAAATCTTGAACATTTCTAAAAATGCTGTCACAGGCGGCTCGATCGACCGGAACGACTATGTTTATATGGAAAGAGCTTTTGAATTTAACGATAAAGTTGCTAAAGACATTATGGTCGATCGGACAAGTTTGGAAGTTATCGATGTGACGCAAACGGTCGATGAAGTGATCAATTTATATTTAGAACAAAAATTTAGTCGTTATCCTGTCGTGGCTAATAACGACAAGGATAAGATCTTGGGTTATGTGTATATTTATGATATGGTGCGTCAAGCACAAGTTGATGGTTCTGTCCGTGTCGCCAAACTAATGCGGACATTGAACACGGCACCAGAAGTAACACCGATCCAAAACTTATTGAAACAAATGATCCAACGTCATGTACCAATGGTCGTGATCTTGGATGAGTATGGTGGTACAAGTGGGATCGTCACCGATCGTGATATTTATGAAGAATTGTTTGGGACCGTTAAAGATGAAGCTGATGACGTTTCACCTGATGATATCATTGATAATGGTGATGGGACTTATAGTGTTTCTGGGAAAACAACTTTATATGATTTTGAACGGTATTTTCGGTTTAAGGATAAGGTTTTTCAAGAATCCGAATCTGTGACTGTTGCAGGTTACTTGCTTGAAAATTATAAGATCCAACTGGGAAGTGAAATTCAGATCGGCCAGTTAAACATTCAGGTCACTGAATTTAACCGAAATTATATCGAATGGATGACCGTAAAAAAAATACCAGAAGATTCACCGACATCAACTGATGGATCAGAAACAAACGATTCGACTGACGAGTAGTTATGTGTTTCAATAGTAGGTGAAGGTAGAAAAGACGGGAAAAGCTCCCGTCTTTTTTAAATAACGTTTTTAATACTAAAAAATGAGTAGATAGTAGAGTGAAAGGGTGACTGTATTTGGAAAATGATCGGCTTTTAAAACTCCAATTTGGTGTCAACTTCCGTGAAATGGGAGGCTATCCGACTAAGACTGGCCAACAAACGCAGTGGCACAAGCTATTGCGCAGCGGCAATTTAGGTGAACTTACATCTAAAGACGTGGATTATTTACATGATTATGGCTTGAAATATATAGTGGATCTGCGTTCAGAGTCAGAATCGCAGTATTTTCCTGATAAGATGCCGCAAGGCGCTCAGTATTATAATTTGTCGGTTTATCCGTTTGCTTCATCCCTGTTTAAAAATCTTGGCGTCGTTGGTTCCATGAAATTAAAAACCAGCGAGTTGTCTTTTGTGGATGAATCATATGCGCAAATGTTGGCTGATCCCCATGCCCAGCATGTATACCGCAATTTATTCCAACTGTTATTGCAAAATGACCAGCCTGATGAAAGTTTGGTTTTCCACTGTGCAGCGGGAAAAGATAGGACAGGTGTTGGCGGCTTTTTGATCTTGAATGCACTGCAGGTCAAAGAAGAGGCAATATTGAATGATTATTTAATGACTAATCTTTATTATTCCAACGCTTCAAATCAAGAGATCAATGGTATCTTAACAAATAATGATCAGGATAGTCTGGCAAACGCGTTAAACTCTAATTTAGCTGTGGCTAGTGAAAATTTTGATACTTTGTACCATACAGCCAATGCGATCTCTGGGTCGGTGCAAAATTACTTGCAAGATAAGATGATGTTATCTGATCAGGACTTAGAAAAATTAAGTAAAATATATTTGAAATAAAAAGGGG
>DXAP01000005.1 GCA_019116985.1 Candidatus Ligilactobacillus excrementavium
CACTTGTACTATTTTTACTGGTCCCATCTAATATTTCTTGCCAATAGATCTGACAGCATGCAAAAAAGAAAATGTGTCAAAAGATGCTTTGAAGCCAATTTGTAACGAAAATCGCATTGTTTTGAGTCGTAGCAAAGCGAAGGACTAGAATAACTCAACGATCGTTACAGTAAGGCTTCAATCTTTTGGAACACGTTTAAAGGGCCGACGATTTAACCCGTTTAATGGGAATAAATCGTCGGCCCTTTTAGAATCAAACAGCTAGTGATGTCCCAGCCCCTTTTTCATAGCCTATTTAACTTAAATGATATGTCCGAAATCCTCTTCTAGCGAATATTCACCCGCTTCGTTTTCGAAGTTGATTCGATCTTGGCGCGAGCGCAACATCAATTTACCCGAATCGATGCGGGCAAATTCATAATCAGTCACAATACCTAACTCACGCAATCCTTTTAGATCAAGTTCATTTTTTAGTTGATCAACTACATGCATTTGAGAAAACATCCGTGAATGTTCTTCCAAATTCCGTTGGTCCAACAAGCCACGAATAGCAGGACGTGTTGCCTGACGTAATTTTTCTAACGAAAGTTTTTCACGCGAATATTTATCTAACGCATCTGCTGCCTGATCTACACGCTGGACCAAAATTTGCACATTTCGAAAGTCTTTTTGTAATAATTCATTTAGTTCTCGCACATCAACTAAATCAGTATGTGGATCAAGGACACTAAGGGGAAACTCAAATTCCATAAAAAACACCTCCATGAAGTGTAACAAGCACGGTGTACTAAAAAGCATCAACAGCTGAGCTTGCTTACATAAAACATCATGTCTTTTATTAAAACATCATATTGCAAAACATTCTAACTATATGATAATACAGCCTAGATAGCTTACAAACAAATATTTTCCATCTATTTTAAATCAATTTAACCTAGATTTAAAATATTCTGAACTTGATGGGAGATGATAAATCAATCAGCTGAATTTAAAGCTCCTAACATATCGATCTTACTAATTTTTCGTGCCATGATCACCATAACTATCAAGGAAAACAATAATGTTAACCCAGTGGAAAGGCCAAGATTTGACCAGTGTAAGGCCATATCAGCCATTGCATTATTTGGCGGCAGGGTCTCCATAATAAAGTGGTGCAGATAATAACCGCCACCAAAGCCAACTAAGATACCTAAGACTGTTAAGATAGATGTCTCACGGTAGACATACATCACGGTTTCACGTTGGTAAAATCCGAGGACCCGCAGAGTCGCTAACTCACGGGTACGTTCAGAGACATTGATGTTGGTCAAGGTAAATAACACTACAAATGACAAGGCCGAAGAAGCAAGCACAATGATAAAGACGATACTATTTAACCCATCTAAAACTGTATTGATCGCTGTTTTAGCTTGATTGGATTGAACTGCCGTGACAGCTGCATCTTGCTTGTTCAACTGACGCGAGACCCGATCGATATTTTTGGACGAACGATCTTTCAAGTTTAACATCTTGGCATTATACTCAACCTTTTTACCAAATACTTTCTGGTAATAGTTACTGTTTAACACAACATCGTGTCCAGCGTACATTTCAGCAACCGCGCTGATTTTGACTCGATGTGTTCGTCCAGCACTGTCTTTTAGACTAATGTGGTCGCCTACTTGATAATTGCCTAACTTCGCTAATTTTTGCGTGATCACCGCGCCATCGTTTTTCAACTTAAGTTTTTTGTGACTATCTGGATCCCGTAAAGTAATAAAATCGCTAAAACCTTTTTGATGTTGCGGTACGATCATTGAAACTTGCTGGTTATTAGTCGAGCCCTTAGGTTTAGCAGTTGCTGATTCATAATAAACACTATCCTGTTTTTTAACACTGTCAATATCATCAACTTGTTTTTGGTAGTCATCTTTTTGTTGCTGACTAGCACTTGGATCATATACACCGACCACATCATAATGGGTGATCTTTTGGTATTGATTATCGATGATCCCATTGATCGAATCCCGCATTCCAAAGCCAGTGATCAACAACGCTGTACAACCAAAGATCCCAATGATCGTCATAAACATCCGACTCTTATATCTAAATAGGTTACGGATCGTAACTTTTTGATTAAATGACATTCTCTTCCAAATAAACGGCACTTTTTCTAATAAAACCTTAGAGCCTGCTTTGGGCGGTTTTTCAACCAAAAGATCAGCTGGTTGTTCTTGCAACGACTTCCAAACTACATAAACTGATGGCACGACTGTACACAACAATGCAAATAACAAACTAATACCGATCCACAACCACGAAGGAGGGGTCTGTAGGCTGGGTACAGCCAGGTTAGCCGCATATGCATCATAGATCCGCTCTGGCAACAGCCACGTTCCAAAATAAGCACCAATTGCAGTCCCTAAAACAGCCGCACTTGTACCATAAACTAAGAAGAGCTTCATCGAATCAAATTTAGTATAACCTAAGGCTCGCATTACACCAATATCTGTCCTTTTTTCTTCGGCCATCCGTGACATCGTCGTTAAAGTAACTAAGATCGCCACGGCAAAGAAAATCAATGGGAAAGTATTGGACAAAACATCGATCCGTTCTGCAGCTTCACCAAACTGGTTATAGCCCTGGTTATAATCATTTCTGGCTTGTAACTGGTATGTTAAGCCACTGATCTGGTCAATTTTTTCTTTTTGGTCAGTTAACTTTTTATCGGAAGCACTGATCTTTTCTTGTGCATCTTGTAGATCTTGCGAATTTTGTTGCCATTGTTGTTGACGCGAGCGAAGTTGCGCTTCTTGAGTAGAAACTTGTTGCTGTTTAGCTTGTTGTTGCTGAGACAGGGCATTTTTTTGCGCTCCAGCAGGCAGCTGTGCTAATTGCGCCTTAGAATCAGCCAACTGTCCTTGTGCTTGTTGCAGTTTGGCTTCATTTTGCTCTAACTGTGCCTTAGCTTTTGTTAACTGTGTCTTTTTTTCTTGAACATTTTCTTTTTGTTCGTCTAAGTCAGCTTGTGCATCTTTTAGCTGCTCGCGCTTGTCTTGTTTGATCTCAGACTGACGTCTATCTGCTCTTTTTGCCATTCCTGGAGCGGCCTGATCAACATTTTCATTCAATTGTTTTTCAAATTGATCCGAATAGCTTTTACCCTTCAAATTATCATACGCTACTTTAGCTACATTAGGTGTTTGCTCACTAAAACCACTCTTAGCTAACACACCAAAAGTATCGATCTGACCTTTTCCGTTATTGGAAACACCCAGGTCACTTTTTTGCATATAGTCACTAGATGTTACAAAGCCAACGATCTTGTAACTACTATGCTTGAGTCCAGCAGCCTGTTTTTTACCATCATTTCCTACTAATTTTACGTGTTGTCCAACTTTATAATTCCCTTTTTCATACTTGGACAAAGCGATCTCGTTTGCTTTTTTAGGTAACCTTCCTTGCACTGCCTTGTACACTGAGAGCTTGGAGGTTTTTTCATTCAAACGAATCGTCTTATGTGAATCTGACGTTAAAGCATCTTTATAAATACTATATTCACTTTTCTTAACGTGATCCATTTGATCAATATAATTGCGGTCTTTTTGATTGAACCCTACAGCACTCGTTACTTGGGCATCAGCCATCTTATGTTGGCTAAAATATTGGTTACCTGTTGCACGCATATCACTACCAGTAACTTTTAAACCGATCAAAACAAATGCACCTAGTGCAAGTAAGATCGCGATCGAGATAAAGCGTGGAAACGACGACTTGAATTCACGTAATATATTTTTTCTGAAAGTTTGACGCAAATCGATCACCTACCACTCAATGTCAGCAACAGGTTTGGGTTGATCATTCAAATAATCTTCCTTGACTTTACCATCAGAGATCTCGATCACATGATCAGCCATCGCTTTGATCGCAGCATTATGAGTCACAATGATAACTGTCTTGCCATCCTGGTGACTAAAATCTTGTAACAACTGCAAAATCGTTTTCCCGGTCTTGTAATCTAAGGCACCAGTCGGCTCGTCACACAATAATAATTCTGGATTTTTTGCCACGGCCCGTGCAATTGACGCACGTTGCTGTTCCCCACCTGAAAGTTGAGATGGAAAATTATTGATCCGTTCTTCTAGTCCAACTTGTTTTAGTGTTTGGGCTGCATCAAGTGCCTCTGGTGAAATTTCTGAAGCCAACTCAACATTTTCTAAAGTCGTCAAGTTGGGGATCAAATTATAGAATTGGAAAACAAAACCGATCGAATTGCGCCGATAAGTCGTTAATTGCTTTTCTGAATACTCTGCAATATTTTTTCCATTGATCTCTACTTTACCTTCCGTGGCAGAGTCCATGCCACCTAAAGTATTCAACAAAGTGGATTTTCCCGCACCTGAAGCACCAACGATCACCATCAAGTGCCCTTTTTCCAAATTAAACGAAATGTCATCGTTAGCCCGGATCTCACGGTCAGCACTGCCAAAAACCTTCGAATAATGTTCAATTTCAATATATGCCAAACTTATATCCCCATTTCATTCATTTATATATAAAAGTAGCTTACTAATATCCATAATACCAACTCACAGCTAGAAATACCAAAGATAGCCTACTCAACTACTTAATTATCTATTTCTAACTACTTTTCCAAATTGATCTCGTATTGAACTGATCCCATCAAAGATCCGATCAGATTGACTTTGATCGATTTGTAGACGTGGAGCTTGAACTGCCCAGGTTTCGATCTTGGCTGCCTTGGCTGCTTTGATACCGACTTGACTGTCTTCGATCACTACACACTCATCCGCTTTTAGATTTAAAGCCGACAAAGCTTACAAATAAATATCTGGTGCTGGCTTACTGTAAGTTACAGCTTCTCCAGTCAATACTACATCAAAATAAGAGCTTAACTGACATTGAGTTAACATTTGATCCACTTCTGCATCCGTGCCAACTGAGACCAATGCCACTCTTTTTTCCATTTTTCTTAAGTCTGCTAAAAATTCAGGAACTTGATCATTTAAACATTTTCGGTAATCAATTGGATGTTTCTCCCAAAATGATTCAAAAACTGGTAGTAATTTTGTTCTTTGTTGTGGATCGGGGATCATCATCTTCCATTCTTCTTTAGGGTCGACCCCGACATAATCGTTGATATCTGAATAATAAATTGGCAAGTTCATTTCTTCCAAGAATTGCATTCTTAGTGAAAAATAGTACTCTTCACTGGAAACTAAAACACCGTCCATGTCAAAAATATAGCCTGCTTTACTGATTATTCCACCACCCTTCACTTAATAAAATAGCCATAATTCTATAGTTAATTGTATCAAATCACAGCCAGAAACCAGAAATATGAACGGTCAATACTTAGCAAATCACTACTAAAAAAGCATTGAGCTGTTAAAAAGAAGTTCAATGCTTAAGAGACCCATATTCAATTATTTCACAACTTTAAGCCACGTGTTCTTTTTGTTGCAGTTGGTGTAATTGGATCAACCGCAAGAAAGCTGTAAAGCACTCATCTAAAAAGCTGGCAGTACCTTCATCATTTAAAGTTCCGTCATCATTAAATTGTTGCTGGCAATGTCCCAATAAAAACTCATGTCCAGCTAAGACATCTGCACATAAACCAGGCGAGTTTAAAATTTGGCGCAAACTATCTTGAGCACGTGAAGTACCTTGGTTACCCAAAGAAGTTCCGACGATCATCACTGGTTTATGAAATAACAGTTCTTTTTTACATGATAGCCATTCAAGCGCACTCTTTAAAGCAGCTGTAATCGCATGGTCATATTCAGGTGTTGAGATCACAACTGCATCAGCTTCCGTCACCTTTTCATACAAATCTTTAACAGACTCTGGCAGCTCCCCTTGTAATAAGGAAACACTAAACAATGGTAAAGCATCAATTTCATAAACTGATAATTCACAGTCTTTTGAACTATACCGTTGTTGCATATATTTCAAAAGTTTACGATTATATGAACCCGCTGAATTAGTTCCCACGATTTCAATAATTTTCATAAAAAGTTTCCTCCTAGTAATTCTTCTCTCTTGTTTTCATTGAATATTTTTCACATGTATGCCTACATCCATATAATACAACATAAATTTATCTTTGTGTGGCTTTCATTTATATTTTTTGATATAAGTCATTATCTCAAGTTATATCTCCATGGTTCTTTCCTTTTAATCGTTTATATATCAACGTTTTTAGTCAAACATCCTTCAGATAAATTTAAAATATTTTCTTAAATTATCTTTATTAAAATTTAAAAAACCAGTGAATGAGGGATTCTTAGCAGTCAAAATTATGATTGTGCAAAATATTTCAATTTAATGAAAAGCAGTGAAAATATGTAAAAAAATATGCTGCGCTGAAAAATTTTCAGTGCAGCATATTTTTATTTAATAAAACACGCTACGATATCAAAACAAATACTTTTTACCAAAAACATCTCAAAAACAACTAACCGAATTTATAAACCTTTGTTTCATAAGGTCTTAAATATTTTTGACTATCCGAATAATTTCCAAGTAACAACTCACCATCTTCTTGTTGATAGTTACGTTCTACATTTTGCTCAGTAAAATTACTCATTACTAACAAGGTTTGCCCGTTATAATGCCTTTTATAAGCAAACACCTCTTCGTCTTTTGGATCTAGCAATTCATAAGAACCATATCTAACTAACTCTGATTCATGTCTTATTTTAATCAACGACTGATAATAATAAAACACAGAATTATAATTTTCTAATTCATCTTTAGCATTTATTTCCTGATAATTAGGGTTTAAAGCGTACCAAGGTTCAGATGCATCTGTAAACCCAGCATTTTTTTCATCATTCCATTGCATCGGAGTACGTGAATTGTCACGTGACATGAAAGACAAATAATCTAACATTCGGTCAGGATCTACTACTTTTTCTATTTCAACTAACTGATGGTACGCATTTATTGACTCAATATCTTCATATTGCGATAAAGTCTTAAAATGTACGTTAGTCATTCCTAGCTCTTCTCCCTCATAAATATACGGCGTCCCCTGCATCATGTGCAAAGTCGTGGCTAACATTTTTGCCGATAGTTCCCTATACCGAGGTTCATCTGAGCCAAAACGAGAAACTACTCTTGGTTGATCATGATTACCCCAATATAAGCTATTCCAGGCCTTACCGTCTAACGCTACTTGCCAACGTGATAATGCCTCTTTAAGCTCTGATAATTTTACTGGCTGATCATTCCATTTTTCAAGTCTTGGATCAGGATTACCACCTAAATTAACATGTTCAAACTGAAAGATCATGTCTAATTCAGTACCATTTAAATTTGTATAATTTATAGCTTCTTCAGGAGTAGAATCTGGCATTTCTCCAACAGTCATTATATCGTACCTAGATAAAACTTTTTGATTCATTTCTTTCAAAAATTCATTTAGACGAGGTCCACCTGACACAATATCAAAACTGTCGCCATATGCAGCCCCACCATCTTGATCAGCATCTGGTAAACCAGAAGGTTTTGAAATCAGATTAATAACATCCATTCGAAAACCATCAACACCTTTGTCAAGCCAAAACCGCATCAATGAATATACTTCTTCACGAACTTGCGGATTCTCCCAATTTAAGTCGGGTTGACCAGCAGCAAACAAATGTAAATAATACTGTCCCCTTTCAGACACGTAAGTCCAAGCAGGACCACTAAAAGCTGAGCCCCAGTTATTAGGTTCATGTCCATCTACTGGATCTCGCCAAATGTAATAGTCTGAATAAGGGTTAGTTTTAGATTTTTTACTTTCCTGAAACCAGTAATGTTGATCAGAAGTATGGTTCACAACTAAATCCATCAAAAGTTTCATATCATTATCATGAATTTGACTTAACAATAAATCAAAATCATTCATCGTTCCATAGTTAGGTTGAATTGCTTCATAATCAGAAATATCATAACCATTATCGACATCCGGAGATTTATAAATAGGGTTAAGCCATAACACATCAACCCCTAATTTCTTCAAATAAGGTAACCTTTGTCTTATTCCATTCAAATCGCCAATTCCATCATTATTACTATCTTGAAAACTACGGGGATAAATCTGATAGACTACTGAATCTTGAAACCATTTAGACATAGACAATAACCTCCACATTTAATGCATTTCTAGTACACATAATTAACTACCTTTTTAATAGATCCATCGCTAAAGCAAAATCTCCAACCGTTGCAGAACCATTATTTTTAATCTCAGGCATCGTTATATAATGTTCAAGTTTCGGTATTTCAACATAATCGTTGAGTAACTTACTAAAATCTCGCCGTACTTTCACTAAAAATTTTTCGCTTGTCACCCCACCACCAAAAATAATTTTATCTGGTCTTAAAATCAGTGTTGCTTGAAGAGCTGCTTGCGCAACGTAATAACTCATAATATCCCATACATGTGCTGAGAGTGGAACTTCTTTCCCTGGTTTATTCATACGAGCTTCAAACGTTGGACCAGAGACCAATCCTTCCAAACAATCACCATGAAATGGGCAAACACCAGCAAAATTCATATCATCTGGATGCTTTTTTAGCATAACGTGGCCCATTTCAGGATGCCCCACTGATCCTAAAAGTTGACCATTAACAATTGCTCCACCACCAACCCCAGTGCCAATAGTATAGTAAACTAATGAATCTATTTTTTCGTTACTTAAAAGCGACATGACATATTCCCCATAAGCAGAACCATTTACATCTGTTGTAAAAAATATTGGTATATCCAAATACTGTTTAAGAAAACCAACAAAATCAGTGTCTTCCCAACCAGCTTTAGGAGTTTTTGTAATAAATCCATATTTTGAAGAACTTTTTCGAATTTCAATTGGTCCAAACGAAGCTATCCCAATAGCTTCAACTTCAAACCGTTGAAAATATTCAACTGTTTTTTTCAAAGTCTCGTCCGGAGTTGTCGTTGGTATTTGCAATTGATCTTTTATCTGATAGTCTTCATTTCCAACAGCACAGACAAACTTTGTCCCACCTGCTTCAATAGACCCTACTAACATATAATCACTCACTTATTCTAAATTTTTTTGGCAAACTTCAATAATTTCATGATTAGGACCATAAAAATTAAAATAACTAATGCCATGATCCCAAAACGGCAAATGTTTAACTTGTTTATCAATCATTTCAAAACCTAATTTTTCAATATAATTGAAAGCTTCTTCAACATGATCAGTCTCAACGGCCAAATGATTGATCGCACCTATTTCGGGAGTTGCTTTTGCTTCATAAACTTCAAGCATTAAATCATTTATTTGAAAAAAGTATACTTTACTTCCCAAATTATCTTCTTGGTTAATTAGTTTAAACCCAAGCTTTTCATAGAGCTCTGTGGTTTTATATAAATTTCTCGTTGGGATCCCAATATGTGATATACCATTAAACAAATTCATTTTCCCTCTTTTCCTTTCTTTAAATATCAGCGAAGTTTATAAAAGCCTTTTCATTATTTTGTACTTTGCTTTTTAAGCTCCTCACTTTTAACCATATAATGAACTCATAATATCCACTGATAATCAAAGTTTCTATTATCAGTTTGTTCTTCATAATACGTAAATTCAGTAGTTAAATTGTAAAACTAAATCGAGCTTATTCGATGATTCTTAGACATGAGTCGGGCTTTACTTGCCATTTCTTTAGCGATAGAAGCTCCTTCTCCAATATAATTAGTTGGATCAGTCATCTGAACTATTTCATCCTCTGTAAATAATGAAGAAATAGTTGGA
>DXAP01000056.1 GCA_019116985.1 Candidatus Ligilactobacillus excrementavium
AGAGCCGACAACAACTAATAGAAATGTGGTTGCTGGTTCTAAAAAGAATAGTTCGAAAGTAGATAATAAAAGTTATTCTAGTGAAGAAGCAAGCTCACAGACGTCAACACAAGATGACTTAGAACACTATAAATACGAAGTTCCGCAACAAATACAGGGTACGTGGTATTACTACGATACAGATGGCAGTATTCAGACGTTGACTTTTACTGAACACAGTATGATATTGACTGGTTCCAATGCATACTCACAAACTTTATATACGGAAGAAGCTCGGAGTCAAACGAGGCCAGACTTGGACAGTGCAATTGCTACTACAGGTACTCAAGAAAATAACCATAGTGATGTGGTCCAAGTTGTAAAAATTTCTAATTGGGACCAATCGGGAAATGGTGAAGCCTTTAATATTAATTACGATATGTTTGATTATCGTTATTTGAGTCAGATTTCAACAGTTACAAATTCGGAAGAGGAAATGTACTTCCCCAGCGTAAAAGAGCTACAAGCAGATAAGCAAAAAGCTGATGACTACCGTTCAGCAGAAGATGCGGCTGGGTATAGTGAGTCAGAAGAATCTGATGAAAATAGTGAACCTGAAGACACTTCTGAAATTAGTGATGGGGAATAAAAATAGTCATAATGAATGATGTTGTAATTCACGATATACCAGAAAAGCATATGATTATATCGTCGATGGACGTTCTACAATTGAGTGGATCAGTATCAGATTAAAAAAGATGGGGATTAGTGATGATACTAATGATTTTAGTGATGACTCTAAATCCATTTATAACTTTATAGAATATTGAAGATTTGCTGTTTGTACTTGGAAATAAAAATCAAATAATATTTTGGGAGGTATTCAATGGACCAAAAAGATATTGAAACAATAGCTATAAGTAAAGTTAAGGTATCTCTGACGTCAAATGCTTATTTAAGTCCATTCTTAAATGAAAATGATAAAGAACCATCGTGGGATGGACAAATTTATCTATATAAAAAAGAAGGAAAACGTAAAGCTGATATTGAAGGAAGAGTTAGTGTTCAAGTTAAGGGGAAAGAAACTGATGTAACTTCAAAAAAGCAAATTAAATACCCTGCACAAATTAGCGATTTAAAGAATTATAACACGGATGGTGGTGTTATTTTTTTCGTAGTATATTTGAAAGATGACCAAAATTATAAAATATATTATGATACATTAGAGCCAGTTAAATTGAATAAAATATTATATGGAGTGGGGAAAGAACAAAAGACGAAGACGATAACGCTTAAAAGTTTTCCTAAAAATAAACAAGTGGTCAGAGATATTTTTCGTAATTTTAATTTGAATAAAAAAAGGCAAATGAGTTTTACTTCAGACCCTAGTGAATATCTGCAGAATATTGAAAAAGATATACCCAAGGGTAAGTACGAAATGATATTGACTGGATACGGCTTATACAAGGAGAAAAACAATTTTTTGGATTTAGACAATTTTTCGAAATATAATACACCGTATTTCTATTTGCAAGAAAAGGAATCTGGTTTGCCACCAATTCCTCTTGATCCAGATAATATTTCAGTTATTCAATATAGTGAGCAAAATGTTGAAATTTCAATAAAAAATACAGTTTTTTATAAAAAAATTCGTCGAATTTTTGATAAATCTGATAAGAATAAGGTTCTAGTTTATTTTTCAAAGCATGTTTACTTGATACTAAACAGAAAGTCGAGCAACTTAGATTTTAGGTTCAAAGAATCAAACTTGCTAAGAGAAGCCTCCTTAGACTTAAGATTTGTCGTTGGTGTAATAGAAAACAAAGGATTCTCGATGGATGGAACTTGGATTGATTTTTCAAAGTCTATAAACAGCGATAGCCCGGATATGAAACGAATTTACGAAGATTATAAAAAGCAGAACGAAACTGTCCAGGCGTTAGATACTTTAGGGATAAATAAGGATATAGATATCGACAAATTAAGTAGTCAAGACTTAAAAAAACTTGACATTATATGGATAGGGATTGGAAAAAAAGAAATTGTTCATGGGATAAAAGAAGAAAAATCCGGATTTGTTAAGTTTAGTTTTGACAAAGTAAATGTCATGTTATTCTTGTATTATGATTCTGAAGAAAAAGGGCACAAGGTTATAAATCCGTTTAACAGTTTATCAAGTAGTGAAATAGATATCGCTTTTAAAACGGAAGAGAATGAGTATATACAGGTTTCACCATTTGTTGTATTAACGGAAAAAGATATAGAATCAATAGATAATATTGATTTTTCTAAAATAACGTCTTCTTTTAAAAAGTTTGGAATGACAAAAGAATTCTTTCCTAATGCTAATGGCTTATTGTTAGCAATGTTGTTAGCATTTGATAGTATTAGATACGAAGAAGAAAAAAAGGCAAAAGCTTTAATCGATTCTGCATTAGACTTGGCATCTTGGTTACTTGAGATTAATAAGCAAAATAATTATGACAACAGTCTAAATTGTCAAGTTAACTATTTACAAACAGTAAGAAGGATTGGTAGTTTAACGACAGAGCAGAAAAAAGAATTAGTTTCTATTTCTGAACAAGGTGAACTTTCTCTGGAAGAAAAAATTGCAGTTAATATTTTGCTAGAAAACAAAAATGTAACGAATATTTTTTTGGAAGAATTGAAAGAAAATAATGAAAAATTTGAAACGTTTAAATCGTGGCCAATATGGAATTTAGTAACAGAATAGAGCTTTTAACTTTTAACTGTTTAGAAAATGTTTTTAGGGTGGCTAGGGTAGGTAGGGACAATTTTAAAAAAAGAATTACAGCAAGCAAAAATTTATGTGACAACTAATTTTACTGCCTAACGTGACTTATCATAACATTTCTTAATTCTATTTTGACTAATTCTTGTCTAAGATGTATTATTGATTATTGGAAAATGCATTGATATGATAGGCTTTGTGGAACTGTCCAGCATCCATTCTGGGAAGACCATATTGCTCCAGATCTTTTGGACGGCAAGAATGTCATCATCGCAGCTCACGGTAACTCATTGCGTGCCTTGACTAAGTATCTTGAAGGTATCTCAGATGATGATATTGTCAGCTTGGAAATGGCTACAGGCCAACCAGTTGTTTACGACTTGGACGACAAGTTAAACGTGGTCAACAAAGAAAAACTTTAATCTAAAACATTAGTAAAATCCCTGACTCCTCAAAAGAGTCAGGGATTTTTTATTTCTTCAGTCCGTTTTTTCATTATTGTGAATGTTTTGTCCCAGCCCCTTTTACTATAAAGATCAATCTTCTTGTGTGATTGCGATTGTATTGGCGGCGTTGTGTGCTGCCCATTGTTGTTCAAAATTATCAAGTAATTCGCGTGCTTCAGTGGTATCTTTACTTTCCATTAAAGCAATTCGTAGGTCGGAAGCATAGTTGAAATGACGCACGTAAATTTTAAAGAAACGACGCAACTTCTTGAAGTTTAACGGGCCATATTGGGCATTGAAGGTGTCATACAAATCAAGCTGCATTCTTAATAAACTCAAAGTTTCATCAAGTGTATGCTCTCTTGGGTGATCTTCAAAAGCAAATGGATTTTCGAAGATCCCGCGACCGATCATGATCCCATCCACACCAGGGTGTTGACGTACTAATTCTAATCCGTCATTACGGTCTTTAATGTCGCCGTTGATCTGCAGTAATGTATGCGGAGCAATTTCATCACGTAATTGTACTAAACGGTTAATGTATTCGTAATGGGCTGGGACTTTAGACATTTCTTTACGTGAGCGAACATGTACTGTCAATAAAGGGTTATCTTGTTTTAACAAGAATGGGATCCATGTTTCAAACGTATCTAGCTCGTTGAACCCTAAGCGAGTTTTGACCGAGATCGGTAAGCCGGACGTTTTGGCACCTTCAATGACCGCGGCAGCGTCATCAAAATGACGGATCATGTCACAACCGCCCCCATTTTTAATGATCGTTCCGGAAGGGCAGCCCATATTGATATCGATGGCTTGGTAGCCGTGTTCTTTTAAATCTTGTGTAGCTGTTTCAAAGTCGATCTTGCGGTTGCCCCATATTTGGGCAACAGGCATTTTTTCGCCATCCTCGACGTGTAAACGTGCCTGTGCACTAAATTTTGCTTTTGGGTGTGTAATACTTCGAGCATTGGTGAATTCAGTGAAATAAACATCCGGACCACCAGCATGGGCAACTACCCGACGAAAAACTGAGTCAGTGACAGCTTCCATCGGTGCCATTGAAAAAAATGGGAGCTTATCTAAGCCTGCGACTGCCGGGTGATTTTGTGCTTCATCAACTACATTTTGCCAGTAGGCAGAATTTACTTGGACCATTATTGATTTCCTTTCTGAGTGTAACTTTATTTATCAGTATTGTGCGAAATAAATCTAGACTTTACCTATCTTAGCGGTATTTATTATATTTTTCAAGATACTTACATTAAGAAAGAAGGACTTTAAATTAACCTTTGAGATACCCAAATTCACATTTGTTTAATAAATATTCATAAAAAGTGTATAAAGTTAAGAGAAAATGTGATAGAATCTAATTTAAATTTAACAAAGATAAATGGGGGTTGGATATAATGTGGCATAAAAAGAAAAGTAAGTTAATGTTAGTGGTTCTGGTCTGTCTGACCATGATCGGTAGTTTGGCAGCCTGTGGTAAGAAAGGCGATAGTGATGATAGTGTGAAACAAATTCAGGATAAAGGCACGATCACTATGGGCACTTCAGCTGATGCCCCTCCATTTGAATATACAACAGTTAAGAATGGTAAAAAGAAAATTGCGGGCTTTGACGTAATGTTGGCAGAAAAAATCGCAGAAGAATTGGATGTTAAGTTGAAAATAGAAAATATTGCTTTTCCCTCACTGGTGACAGAATTACAAGATAAAAAGATCGATATGGTCTTATCAAGTATGGTAGCTAGTTCTGACCGGAAGAAAGTTGTTAGTTTTTCCAAACCTTATCATCAGGGCTCTAATGTCTTATTAGTTAGAAAGGCTGATGCAGCTAAATACCAAAAAATCAGTGATCTTGATGGGAAGTCGATCGGCGCACAACAAGGTTCGGCTAAAGAAAAAGTTGCTAAAAAACAGCTGCCTAAAGCTAATTTGGTAACAGAAGGTAACTTAGGCACTTTAACGACTGAACTAAAGGTAGGTAAGATCGATGGTGTTATTTTAGGAAAAGAAGATTCAAAGCTTTATACACTAAAATATCCAGATACTTATTCGACGACTAACATTAAGCTGAAAACCTCGGGAGATATTGACGCTGTCAGTGTCGGTCTGAATAAAGATGACCAGGCGCTAAAGAAAAAAATCAACCAGGTTATTCAGAAACTAAAGGAGTCTGGGGAATTAGACAAAATGTTAGCTCAAGCACAAAAAAAACAAATTAATGAAAGCAAGTGAGAATAAAAAATGAATAAAAACTCAAAAATTGAAATTTTACAAAAAATGATCCAGATCCAATCAGTCAATGATCATGAAACAAATGTAGCTGATTATATTATTTCTTTGTTTGCACCATATCCAGATGTGCAGATCAAAAAAGTTGAGTATGAACCTGGTCGTGACAATTTAGTCATTACGATAGGTGACCCCAACGGACCAACTTTTGGTTTGTCAGGGCATATGGATGTGGTTGCGGCAGGTAATGAAGCAGACTGGGATGAACCTCCTTTTTCTGGAACTTTAAAAGATGGCCGTGTCTTTGGCCGAGGAGCTTCAGACATGAAAAGCGGGTTAGCCTCAGTAGTGATCGCAATGTTGGAATTATTAGAAGCAAAAACTAAGTTAACTGGCCAGGTCCGTTTATTGGCAACAGTTGGTGAAGAAACTGGAGAGTACGGTGCAGCCCAGTTAACTAGGGCCGGGTACGCCGATAATTTGGTTGGATTGGTGATCGCCGAACCAAGTACTGATATGAAAGATATGGTCTATACCGCACGCGGGGTGATCGACTATGAGGTCACTTCAACAGGTAAAGGAGCGCACAGTGCACGGCCTTGGTTAGGCATCAACGCCATCGATAATCTATGGGACTATTACCATTTAGCCAAAGAAAGATTATCTAAGTTTGACCATAAAGACCAGATCTTAGGACACGTAACACATGAGATCACTAAAATTAGCGGGGGTGAACAGGTTAATAGTATTCCTGCGCAAGCTAAATATATGGGCAATATTAGGACGATCCCCGAATACCCCAATAAGTTGTTTTATGCTGAATTAGAGTCGGTGTTAGACGAGTTGAATGCTAAAGAAGGCTATGATCTTTCCTTAAGATATAGTTTTCCAGAAGAGGCGATCATCGGAACTAAGGATACGCCGTTAGCAAAAACAGCTGCCGGAGTATACCAAGATATTTTTGGTCATGCACCCAATCTAGCGGGAAGTTTAGGAGCAAATGATGGAGCTGAATTTCTACAAGCTAAAGGCGATTTCAATAGTCTCGTCTGTGGTCCTGGTTCTGATTCGTCACATCAGGCAAACGAGTATGTCGATGTAGATATTTATTTAAAAGCAATTGAGTTTTACAAAAAACTAGCCTTGCAGTTTGTGGGTTGAACATAAACAATTAGAAGAGTGAGACAAAACATCTTTTTGAACACGTTTAAGGGCCGTCGATTTAACCCATTTAATGGGATAGATCGACGACCCTTTTAGTATCACACAGCTAGTTTTGTCCCAGCCCCTTATTTTTAATTACTTCGATGGTTTAAAGATGTAGCCAGTTTATCTCCCACGACTTGAACGACTACAACTAATATCAAGACGATCAAAGTCGCAACAACAGTTACATCATTGTTGAAACGATTATAACCGTATGAAATGGCGGTATTACCCAAACCTCCAGCACCAATTGCACCGGCCATTGCGGTTAACCCGATCAAACTGATCAAGGTCACGGTAGTAACGCGTGTGATCTCTGAACGGGCTTCACGCAGATAAACCGTAAATACAATATCAAAAAACGTTGCCCCGACCGATTGTGCTGCTTCAATGATCCCTTGGTCGACACTGGATAAAGCCACCTGGACCTGACGTGCATAAAAGGGAAATACTCCTAAAGAAAGTGGTACTAAAGCAGCCGTGGTTCCGATTTGAGTATGTACGATCAGCTGGGTCACTGGCGCAATAAAGGCTAACAGGATAATAAATGGAATTGCGCGAAAAAATGAAACGATCTTATCGCAGATGTTAAAGATCACTTTGTTAGGGTAAACACCTTCAGGCGCAGTCAAGACTAGCCCGACTCCAAATAATAGGCCTAAGATCCCACCAAATAGAAACGACCAAAAAGTCATATAAAAGGTTTGACCGATCGCGGTTAGCCACCCGGCTTCACCAGTCCAACCTTGGGCAAGTACATTTGGGAATACTTTTGCTAAAAATTCACTCATTTAAACGGCCTCCGTTTCAAGTTTTTCTGCCAGCACACCGTTGCTCAACAAGTATTGCTTGGCTTGTTGCCGAGCCTTGCTTTCACCGTGCAATATTACGTATAAAGTACCGATCGGTTTTTCTTTGAGTAAGTCGACATTTCCATAAATGATACTAGTTTCTACGTTGAATTTTTCGAATAAGCGTGTTGTTAAAGGTTCCTGAATCGATTTTCCAGAATAAACCAAGTGATATATCTCTTCGTTTTCTGTGAGTTCATAATTTTGTAAAAGTTTGATCGCAGTTCGCGAAGCGTTTTGAGCACCGACTAATTCCTGTGTTAGAGGTTCTTTGGCATTAGTAAAGATGTCTATCAAATTACCGCGTTCAATGATCTTACCTTGCTCCATGACTGCAACCTTGTTGGCGATCCTTTTGACGGCTTCCATTTCATGGGTGATCAAGACGATAGTTAGACCTAATTTTTGGTTTAATGATTTTAGTAGATCCAATATCTGATTGGTATTTTTGGGGTCGAGCGCAGAAGTTGCTTCGTCTGAGATCAAGATCTCAGGGTCATTAGCTAAAGCGCGTGCGATGGCGACACGTTGTTGTTGACCTCCTGAAAGCTGTGCGGGAAATTGATCTTTTTGTTCGGTCAGATCGACTAATTCTAGTAGATGTTCGGCCTTTTTTTGGCGCTGTTTTTCATTTAACGAACTGTGTTTTAAAGCAAATTCTACGTTTTGAATGGCAGTTTGTTCATTCAACAAATTGAAATGCTGGAAAATCATGCCGATCTTGCGACGCTTGGTCCGCAAATCTTTTTTATTGATGCGTTGAATAGTTTGCTCATTTTTTGAAAAAAATATGTCATTATTGACGGTGACCTTGCCAGCCGTTGGTTCTTGTAACAAATTGATGACTCGAACTAGGGTCGATTTACCCGCACCAGAATAACCCACGACACCATAAATATCACCTTGATCTACAGTTAAAGAAACGTCATCGATGGCTTTGATCACACTTTGATGTTGTTGAAAATAAACTTTGATATTGCTTAATTCAATGATTGAATTGCTCATGGATCTGACCTCCTTGAAATTTTGAATTTAATTTTTATTTGATTAGGATGACAAGAAAATTGCCAGTGGACTAGGTTGCTAAAAGACAAGATGTTGGTATAAAAAAAGTCCTCTAGATCAACTGATCTAAAGGACGAGGAAACCCGTGGTACCACCTTAATTATTAGTGCGCATGTACGACTAACATCTTTATTGGACGTGGAAGTTAACGGATCCCCCGCAACAACTGCTTGCACACTTGCTGGCCTAACAGAGCTCATCTTCTCGTGGTGTTTGGTTATGTCGTTTCAGCTACAGACATTCTCTGAGAAACCTTACACAGCGATACTCTTCTCTTTGTTTTTTTATAAGATTAAAATTTGATGTCATTAAATTTAGCATTTAAATTGCTGGTCGTCAAGAAAAATTATAATAAATAATTAAAAACAAGGAAATTTTGTTTCGAAAGATAGTTAATTAAGCCTTGATAAATAAGCGTTTTATCAATAAAAAGGTGTGATGATCAAATACTAAAATAAAAATTGTTTCAAAAAAAGCTTGCAATATTCAAAACTGGCTAGTAAACTTGCATTAAATTAAAATTAAAAATTTATGTGATGAAGAGAAGAGTAGTTTGCGAGTAGTTTTTTCAGAGAGAGCCCGTTATGCTGTGAGGGCTTAAAAC
>DXAP01000057.1 GCA_019116985.1 Candidatus Ligilactobacillus excrementavium
GTAGTACTGTAGATTTATATAAGGGAGTGTTTAATGATGGCTTTCGATGGTTTATTTGCGCATGCGATGGTCAATGAATTAAAAAATACGTTGGTTAATGGTCGTGTTGCTAAAATATCACAGCCTTATTCGAACGAAGTGATTTTAACGATCCGTTCTAACCGACAAAATTATCCGCTGTTGCTATCTGCAAACCCTAATTATGCTAGGATACAAGTAACAAAAATTCCATATACAAATCCTCAGACCCCAACCAACTTTACAATGATGTTACGTAAATATCTGGATGGAGCCAAAATTGAAGATATTTGGCAATTACAAAATGATCGTGTGATTTATCTTAGTTTTACCCGTAGAAATGAACTTGGTGATCAAATCACACTTCTCTTGAGTATTGAAATTATGGGACGCCATAGTAATGTGATTTTGATCGATTCCCAGGAAAACAAGGTCTTAGATGCAATCAAACATGTTTCTGCTCATCAGGATAGATACCGAACTCTGTTACCTGGTTCTACCTATCGTACTCCTCCAAAGCAGGATAAAAGTGATCCTTTTTCAAAACAAGAGCTATACGTTGAGCTTAACGAACAATATCCCAACCGAGATGTTTTGGCACAAAATCTAGTTGATACGTATCAAGGTTTTTCACAATTATCTGGTTTACAATTGGCAGATACTTTGCATTCAACAAACTATCCTTCATTACAGGAAGCTTATGCATATTTTCTTGATAAAACAAAACATCCTGACCCAGTTATTCTAATTAACAATAATAAGCTAGATTTTAGTTTCTTATCTGCTGGAATGAAAATTAAATCAACTTGGTCGACACTTAGCGAACTATTGGACGCCTTCTATCAAGATAAAGCCGAACACGACCGCGTCAAACAGCAAGGTGCAAATCTTATCAAAGTAGTAACTAATAATTTGCGAAAAAACCAAAGAAAATTAAAGAAACAAAATAAAGAATTACAAGCAACTGAAAATGCAGATTCATACCGGATCAAAGGTGAATTATTAACAACTTATTTATATCAAGTACAGCGTGGAATGAATTCAATTACTTTACCAAATTATTATGACAATGATAATTTGCTCGAAATCTCATTATCTAACCAGTTGAGCCCTTCACAAAACGCGCAGAAGTATTTTAAACGATACCAAAAGCTTAAAAACGCAGTTGTCTATCTGAACCAGCAAATTAAAAATACCAAGGCTGAAATCACTTATCTTGAATCACTTGCCAGTGCGATCGAATTAGCTGACCCGGGAGATTTACCGGAGATCAAACTTGAGTTACAGGAACAAGGATACTTAAAAACTCAAAAAGATAAACGCTCTCCAAAAAAGGCACGGCGCAAGAACAAAAGTAAGCCTGAATTATATTACGCTACGGATGGTACAGAAATTTCAGTTGGTAAAAATAACATTCAAAATGATCATTTGACTATGAAAACTGCTAGAAAAGATGAGATTTGGCTACATGTTAAAAATATTCCTGGTTCTCACGTTATAGTTCATTCTAATTCTCCAAGCGAATCAACTTTACTTGAAGCAGCTCAAATTGCAGCATATTATTCCAAAGGAAGAGCGTCTGCAAATGTAGCGGTAGACTATGTACCTGTTAAAAACATCCGTAAACCTAATGGTGCTAAACCTGGCTTTGTAATTTACGAAGGGCAAAAAACTTTGTATGTTACACCCCAAAAAGATCAAATCGATTCGTTAAAGCAAAAATAAAACTCTGTACTCCTTACAGCAATTAGAGCTGGAGAAGTACAGAGTTTTTTGGGTATAAACTTTTAGGATTGGAATGCTAGTTTTGCCCCAGCACTATTTTTATACAAAAAAGGACATCATTTGTCCTCAAGTGCTCGATTAAAGTGACCAAACCAAATCAAAGCGAGGTGTAAATGATGTCCCAAAATAATTCTATCCTAAATTTACTTAATATCCAAGATCTTAATACTGAATTTTTTTATCCTGCAGGTCGGTCATTTTTTAAAAGTTTCATATGGTGCGACCGTGACTTTTGAAAAGCTTGTTCCATTTTTTTATTAGACCATTCTTTGATCGGAGAAAATTTAAAATTAACCTTCATACCATCTTTTTCAAAAGTTACCGCACGAATTTCAATGATCCTGATCCATATACCAATATTATTATCAAAAAAAATATCGCCAACTTGCGGAATATTGTAATATTGATCCGGCGAAAATTTTAACTCGTTTTCAGTCGCCAAATAATCGGCCGCTAGGTCTGGCGATCCGTATAACTGCCCTAAACAATAATAAAATATGCGATCGTCTTTTTTCCTATCTGGTTGTGCATCAATACCTAAAATATTGATAACGACAAATGTTCCACCATGATATTGAACAACATCCCCGATTGCAATGGGTTCAGTTTTTTTCCTTTTTAAGCGGATACTTTCGATCATTATGCACCCTCCTGTCATCTAACATCTGTTGCATACAAGAGTTAAGATGATTAAAATAAATTAGCCTTAAGTCCATTATAAACTGTCTTAAAATAATATCCAAATAATAATTAAATTTATTTAAGTAAATTGCTTGATTTCAGATAAATTTTTGATTTGGTATTTGGGCTTAATTTGAGAGTAATTTTGGGCAGAAAGCGGATTAAACCATGCTGTATCAATCCCAGCATTAATTCCTCCTAAAATATCCGAACTTAAAGAGTCACCAATAATTAATGTTTTAGTCGGTAAGGCGTGTGAGTGGGCAAAAAGATATTCAAAGAAGCGTGGGTCAGGCTTTTCGACACCAATTTTTTCAGAAATAAATATGTGTTCAAAAAAATGCGTTATTTGGGCGTCATTTATTCGTTGAATTTGAGTTTTAAATGCACCGTTTGTTGCTAACAATATTTGTTTATTAGCGTCAAATAGTTCATTTAATACCTGACTAGCACCGTTTATTTCTTCATGTCCATTTGCTAAATAAGACAGATATTGAGCCGAACAAACATTACCATCAATTTCCATATGAAAGTAATTTTTAAAAAAGGTATGAAATCTTTCTTCAAAAAGCTGTGTACGAGTAATTTCTTTTCTTTCAAGTTTTTTCCATAAACTTTGATTAAAACTACTAAATGCTTTCTTAGCAGATCGATCTAAAACCAAATCAAAATTGTCAAATAAGAGTTCTAGCGCTTGCTGCTCAGCAGACCTAAAGTTTAATAATGTATCATCCAAATCAAATATAAAAGTTTCGTACTTTTTTCTAGTCAATTATATACTCCTAGGTAAGTTTTAACTCATAAGCTTTTCTAGTAGGATCACTTTGCTCTAATGTGACGTCTACTATCCCACAGTACTGGAAGCCTACTTTTTCAATTACACGTTGCATTGCCATGTTTCGCGGATGGGTATCAATACGAACGTGAGCAATACTCTGATGTTTAACAATTTCAAGCATTTTTTGGATAAAGGTCTCGCTTAGCTGTTTTCCACGCGCTTCTTGTGCCATGGCAAAACGATGGATCACATAATATGGCGCATCTGATAGCCATTCGCCCTCTCTGATCTCATCGTAAAACGGATCAGGTCCTAATTTTAATGCAGCGATCCCCAAAATATCCGAATCATTTACAAGTAAGAATAGTTCTTGTGATTTGATATCTTCAGAAAAGGTTTCTTCATTAGGTGTTCCATCTTGCCATTGTGGTATTTTATTTTCTTTTAAAAATCTCTTGGCTTGATCAAAAATTCGCATTACCACAGGAAGATCATTAAACGTTGCTACTTTGATCTTTATCATTACATGTTTCACCGCCAACATTTATTATTAACTATAATGAGAACAATTTTCGACTAAGTTCGATCTCAGCTGGATCAGGATTACTATTATAAAATCGAACTGCACCGCCATTTAAATCGTTACTCAATGAATTATTTTTTAATTCACTCTGTAAACGTGTGGCTGCTCCTGGCGCACCGTCAACAATATATACTTGGTTGCCAACTATTTCTTGAATGGCATCACGTGCAAATGGAAAGTGAGTGCAGCCAAGGACAATTGAATCTACTGTTTCTTTATACGGTGCCAATAAATCTTTTAAATAATTTTTCAAAGCCAAACTATTAGTCTCACCATGTTCAATAAATTCGACTAGTTTTGAAGCAGGCAAGGGAATAATTTTTGCTTCATTTTCGTAATGACTGATCAAGTCGGCAAACTTTTTTTCTTTTAAAGTTAATTGCGTAGCCATAACGACAACTTCTGAGCTTTTTTTATGGTAAATTGCAGGTTTAACTGCTGGTTCAAGCCCAATAAAAATAATCTCAGGAAATTCAGCTCTTAAACGGGAAATAGCAGCGCTTGTAGCGGTATTACAGGCGATCACGATTGCTTTCACATTCTGTTGAAGAAACTTTTCCACTATATTATGGCTTAGTTGAAAAACTTCTTCTGTATCCTTAATACCATACGGTGCATTCGCCGAATCACCATAAAATAAATAAGTCTCATTTGGCATTAACTTGTAAAGTTCTTTTAAAACGCTAATACCACCAACACCGGAGTCGAAAACTCCGATCGGTCTTTGTTTTTCAATAGAATTCAAAATCGTTTGCCTCCATACACTAATTATTGATCACATACTCTTTTATTCGTTGTGCAGCTGTTTTTAAATCATCCAAAGAAGCTGCATAACTGATCCTGACATAACCTTCTCCTCCAGGTCCAAATGATGCTCCAGGGATTAAAGCAACGCGTGCTTTTTTAGCTAACTGTCGTACAAATTTCCAAGAATCTGTACCAAATTTTGTTGGTATCTTTGCAAATAAATAAAATGCACCATCCGGACTAGCAACATCAAAACCACATTCTTCCAACTCATGACATAAGAAATCACGTCTTTTAATATATGCTGCTTTCATTGGTTCACTATCAGCTTGTCCATTAGTTAATGCTTCTAATGCAGCATATTGGACATTGTTAGTTGGAGCAGTAACTAAATACTGATGGGTTTTAATTGCTTGTTCGATGAAGTCACTTGGCCCCATTAAAAAGCCTGCCCTCCAACCAGTCATGGCATGCGATTTAGACAAACCTGAAACCAATAAAACCTGATCAGGTAAAAATTCGGCTAAGCTAGTATGTGTTTCATTATTATAACTAAGTTCTGCATATATTTCGTCGCATAAAACCCACATGCCACTTTCTTTAATGACTTTAGACAATTCTTTCAATTGCTCCCTAGAATATGTGACCCCTGTTGGGTTGCTAGGGTAAACTAAAACTAAAGCTTTAATATTTTTGTCTTGGTTAGCTTTAATAGTCGCCCTTAATTTTTCTGGTGTTAAAATAAAGTCATCGTCACTTGTATCGATCGTGATACACTTACCGTGGTTAATTTGCGTAATTGGTATATAAATTGGAAAAACCGGCGTGGGAACTAGTACTACGTCATCTGGATTTAAGATAGTTTGTAGGGAGACCGCTATGCCTTCAGTTGCACCAATTGTTGTAATTACTTGTTCTGCTTGATAATCTAAATGGTATTTTGAATTATAATAATCTGCTGCTGCTTTTCGCAATGCTGGAATACCAGGATTTGGCGTATAATGAGAGCGATCGTCATTAATTGCATCAACTGCAGCTTGTTTGACATGGTCAGGAGTATTAAAATCTGGTTCACCCAAAGTCAATTTAATAATTTCAGGAATACCACTAACATCAATATCAAATTGACGAATATCTGAAATTGCAACTTGTTCTACTTGTTGGTTAAATTTGTGTTTTAAAACCATTTTCTCACACCCTTTTCATTAAATTAGAACTATTATAACAATTTGAAAGAACAAATTGCCACCAAATTTAAAAAAATGTCAAAGTACTTGCTATTTGTTATTATCCTCTACCACCTTGATCTCAGTTTCTGGTGAAAATAATTCTCGTTGTTCTTTTGTTGGCATTTTATCAGTAATAAACAATGAAATTCTATCCAAAGAACAAATTCGGTAATAGGACTTGTTCACAAATTTTTGATGTTCGGCTACTAAAATTACTTTGCGTGCGCGTTTAGCAGCCATACCCACGATCTCGGCATCATCTTGATCAAGTAAATAGACTCCATGTTCATCGATACCTGAAGCAGCGATAAACGCTGTATCAAACATGATATCCTGTAATTCTTCCATAGCCAAATGTGAATAGAAAAAACGATTGTCATGGTCTAAAGTTCCGCTCAAGCTTTTAACTGTTACCTTATTATTTTGTGCTAGCGCAATACAATTATCAAGCGAATGAGTGACTACTGTTAGAGGAACATTTAAGTTCTGACAAGTTTTTAATAAAATCGTAGATGAATCAATAAAATAAACGTGTTGTGGCTTAAAGTAATTTAAGGCTTCAATCGCGATTTGGGTCTTTGGCTTATTAAAACGAGCCAAACGACTTTCATAATTTGGCACACTACGTCCAAAATCAAGCGGCAATATACCACCATGAGTACGGCGTACTTCCCCTCGTTTTGTCAGCAGTACAATGTCACGACGAGCAGTATCTTGTGAAATACCAAATTCGTTCATAATATCTTTGGTAGATAATTCCTGCCGTTCTTCTAATAATTGTTTGATTAATTCAATTCTTTTTTCTTGACTCAACTTGATCACCTCAAAAATGTTTTCACCTTTTATTATATGGGTTTTCTTACGTAATTGCACGTATTTCTAATGATTGTTTCTTTTGTTTTGACTTTTTTCGTTTAGTTAAAGTAACTTTATACTTTTTAGCGGATAAAAAAAGAACACTCCAAAATATAAAGTGTTCTTTCGTCCTAATAAAACATATTTTTTAGTTAAAGGCTTCTTCTAATGGTGGAACAACTTGTTTTTTACGTGAAACAACGCCTGGTAGATCCATTTTATCATTAGCTAAACTTTGACCAAATG
>DXAP01000058.1 GCA_019116985.1 Candidatus Ligilactobacillus excrementavium
GCACTTAACTTGGTAACTGCTTTTTTCTTGGTATCTTCACTTAACCAGTCGTTTTCTGATAAACGTTTCTGATAAACTGCGACCATTTTTTCAACCATCTTGAAAACATCGTTTTTTGCAGTTTCACCGAAGTACTTATGAGCGTAGTATAGACCAACAACTTGGTCAAATTGGCCAGTAGCGAAGTAATAAGCTGCTTTCTTTTTACTCTTTGGTTCCTTAGAACCTGAAAGCGCACGACCAAATTCACCACCGATGATCCGGGCTTCATCACTTAGCAAGCTAGCAACGCCAGTCAAACGCTTGACGAAGATCCAAGCCTTCATGTCCGCGAAAGTCTCTGGATTGACTAAGTCATCTAAAGCTTCGTAGAATTTAGGTTCACTGACGATCACTTGGTCAGGTGTAGTCTTGATCAATTGTTTGGTAAAACTGGCCAGGTCAATGTTAGAACTTAATTTGACAAAATCTTCAAATGAATATTTGTTATAGTCTTTAGCGTAGTCAGCTCGCTGCGTACTATCTTTTTCATGGGGTGCTAAACTCCGGTCAAATTTCAGTGCACCTTGTAACATTTCATTAGCGAAGTCATCTGAGTAGCCTGCAAGTTTGAATAGCTTCAAGACCATGTGGGAATAAACGTCGAGCAAAGCAGCAGCTTGTTGGTTTCCTTCTTCATAATAAGTTTTATCTGGCAGGATCAAGGAAGGAACTTCAGCGTTTAAGGCATAATGTTGTGTATCCTTCATATCGGGTGCAACATAGAGTTCAAATGGAGAAACATTTCCGTCCATTGTCAAATCGTACAAGTGTGCTTGCCAATCATCTAGATTTTCAAGTTGTTCGATCTGGTCCAATGATTTTTTGGCTGGCTTGAAGCCTTCAGCATCACGCTTATCATAATCAGCTACAATGCGGTAGTATTTAATAAACTCTTGTAAGTATTGATCATCAGTTGTTTGATTACCATCTAGTAATTTGTCAAAGTCGTTCATCAAAGTTTCTTCGATGTTATCTGCTAAATCAGCGAAGCCACCAGTCGTTGGTTTATCAGCTGGGATTTGGGCAGTTTTCAGCCATTCTCCGTTAACAGCTTGGTACAAGTCGTCTTTTATTAAGTCATTATTGATTTTATCGGACAAATATAATACCCCCGTTTTTTTAAAATTAATTTACTCAGTTGAAACCATTTTAAACTATTAAGTTCGACAATTAAAGCAGTTGTACTTATATGAGGGGGAAGTACAAGTCAATGTCAGTAAAAAAATGGCGGAACACGTAGAAAAAATGTTCCGTCATTCTTGATCATTTCAAAGTTGCGATCGTTTGGTCTCCATATAGTGACTGCCAGTCGTTTTTAAAATCACTAACAGCAGCACTGATCATGGGGGCTTTTAATCCAGAAGCAATCACATCAGTACCAATAGTAGCAGCTTGTGCACCATTTTTAAAAGCGTCAGTGACTTGAGCCACATTATGGAAACTGGCAGCTAAGATCTTAGTTTTACTGTGGCTTAATTTGATGGCTAAAGCCAGTTCGTTGATGACTTGGGCTGCATCAATGTTCATGTTTAACATACGGTTATAGTAAGGTGCTAAATAATCAGCTCCTACTGTCATGGCTAGTTCCCCTTGAAAAACAGTGTAGATAGCTGTGGCTGTGACATGTACGCCTTCTTTTTTCAAAGCTTTCATGGCTTTTAACCCAACTTCATTAGTAGGGATCTTGATATAAACTTGGTGATCGATTTCTTGTAATATCCGGTGAGCGTCAGCTTCGATCTCTTCGGTGGTGTCACCGACAGCTTGGACGTGTAGTGTTTCATCTGTTCCGATAATTTCTCTGATCTTGCGCAAATGGTCAAAGAAATCCACGCGTCCTTCTTTTTTGAAAATAGTGGGATTAGAGGTCACACCACTGAGATGCAACATTTGTTGGTATTTTTTGATCTCATCTAAATTGACTGTGTCAACTAATATTTCCATGTCTATTTTTCTCCATTCTGTGTAAATTCCTGCTAGATACTTTGTTCCGTTCTTTCAATAATATCGTCTTGGGTTTCCTTGGATAAACCAACAAAGAAAGCGGAATAACCAGCAACCCGTACGATCAAGTCTCTGTGTTCGTCTGGGTGTTCTTGAGCATCAACCAACGTTTTACGATCCACTACATTGTATTGAACGTGATAACCATGTAAGCGATTGAAAAAAGTCCGTAGTAACATTACTAGTTTCTCACAATTATCTGAACTAGCTAAAAGTTGTGGTGACATTTTTTGGTTCAATAAAACTCCACCAGTGATTTCTTTAGTATTTAACTTAGATACACTTTTAAACACCGCAGTCGGGCCATCGGTGTCCATTGAATGAGCTGGTGAGCAGCCTTCTGATAGCGGTGTCCGTGCGTATCTACCATCTGGCGTGGCTAGTGTGCTGTGACCTTGGCCAACGTTAGCTGAGATCGAAGAAGTACCGGCATAACGTTTGCCGCCGATCGGTCCACGCCCATAACGCGTATTTTTGTACTTGGAGATCTCATCGATATATGGTTGATAAGCATCTACGATCAGTTGGTCGACTTCATCAATGTCATTACCATATTTAGGTGCGTCGTTGATCAACATTTGCCGAAGTTCTTCTTGACCTTCACCTTTAAAGTTGTCGCGTAAAGCATTCCAGAGTTCTTGTTTAGTGATCTTTTGTTCATCAAAAACAAGTTTTTTAATGGCAACTAGTGAATCAGCTAAGTTGGCGATCCCAACTTGCAGACCACTGATAAAGTCATAAACTGCGCCGCCTTCTTTGATAGTCTTACCTCTGCTAATGCAGTCCTTTGTTAGGACTGAGCATAAGATATCCGGGTAATTTTGCTCCAGGGCTAAATCACAAGTATTTTCGATGATCACACTTTGACGGGTCATTTCACGTAAGGATTTATCCCAAGCTGCAAATAATTCTTCATACGAGGTCATCTCAGTAAAGTGTCCGTAATTTGGTAAGAGTTGTTTACCAGATTCAGGGTCTTTACCACCATTCATAACAATGAGTAAGGTCCGCGGAAAGTTGATAAAACTCATTCCGGTGCAACGATAACCCCATTTGCCAGGCACTGCAGTTTCGACACATCCGATAGCGCTGTAATTATATGCGTCTTCTTTTTTGATGCCTCTGGCAATGAAGGAAGGGATGATCACTTCATCGTTATTAAAGGCTGGCATCCCTAAACCTTCCTTGATCACTGCGACACACTGAGCCATGAAGTGGTTGCTGAGTCCGTGATGGTAACGGACAGTTAGATTGGGCTGGGGTAAATGAGACTGCACGATAGCATTTAAAATCAAATAAGACATGTCATTGACTGCATCTTTACCATCAGGAGTCTGACCACCGATCGTAATATTTTGGTAAAGCGGACTACCAGCCGAAAATTCAGTATGTGCCCACGACCGTACTTTATTGATCGTTAAAGTCTTCATACATAAGTTGGTTAGTAATTCAGTTGCCTTTTCGGGGGTGATTTGACCTGTAGCAAGATCTTTTTCATAAAATGGGTCCAGATATTGATCTAGCCGACCGTAAGAAACTGAATGTCCGTTGGATTCGATCTGCAAAACTAAATGGATCAACCAAACAGCTTGAATTGCTTCATAGAAGTTATCAGCAGGCTGGTAGGGGATCTTGTGCATGATACGAGCAATTTCTAGTAATTCGGCCCGCCGCTTTTCATCAGTGGTTTGTACAGCTTGTTTTTTTGCTAGCTTAGAATATCTTTCTGCGAAGTCTCGGGTTGCCTTGATCACGATCAAACCAGCTTGATAGAAGTAAAGCTTCTTTTGGTTATCGATGTCGGTTAAGTCGAGTTTGTCCATTTCGCCTTTGATCCGTTTTTCGTACGCAACTAAACCGTATTTAATGACAGTTTCATAATTGACAGCAATGTGTCCGTCACCAGAAGTAATGTTACCGTCCGCGCCGATCACTCCCAGGTCGTAAAATAGTTTACTTTTTTCAGGAAAGGCAGCATAACCTCTGTCTTCTAAAGTGTTATGTTGCCAGAATGGTGCGATCTTTCGTAACTCATCTTTCGCTTCATCGGTAATATAAAAAACATCACCAGAACGTTTATCAAAAGTATCTAGTTCATCGATGACCCAGTTCATTGAATATTCAGGAAAGACAGGGGCCCAGCGGTTGTGTTGTGCCTGGTTGCCGACTAGTAGAGTGTCTTTTTCAATAAAGATCGTCATATTATGCAAAATGTGTTCCAAGACGCGAGCGCGGATAATGTCGACTTGTTGATCTTGGTATTTCTTGTAAGCCTCGGTCGTAAGCACTGCCCTTTCCGGATCAACATAAGGTTTAGCGTTTAAGATCTCCTCTCTGTAGCGGTTCATTTTGGGTGTTAATGTACCAAACTCGCCGATTGTTTTTTTAGGCATTGTTTTTGTCATTACCATAGATATGATCTCCTTAGAATTGATAGTGTTTTATAATTGCTTTTGTGTTAACTTTCACATTGAATGGTTTAAGTTACCAACCATTGATCTGAGCGTCTATACCTGCTTGTTGTAAGATTAATTTGTAGTCTAATAAGTCATCGGTG
>DXAP01000059.1 GCA_019116985.1 Candidatus Ligilactobacillus excrementavium
CTACGCTCCGGACACGCACCAGCCTCCCACTCAAACACTTTAACCTGGCTATTGAAGTATACAAAAAGAACCCTACCATAAAGATAGAGTTCTCAGGACCATCAACACTATTTGACAAAGTCCCTAAAAAAAGAAATTTGCATTAAACCCTAAATAAGCTTATTCATTATCATGTTTATCTCAGAAATTATACAAACCAATTTCCTTTTATTAAGTCTCAATCCCCACCATTTTCTTTTTAATTACTACCAAAAAAATAATATATATTTACCTGCATGAAATCATTTACACAATCTTTTTTTAATTAGGATATAAAATTTAGTTCTATTTCTACATCATGAATAGAAACGTTTCACGTGAACTACTAAAACATCTCCTTTTAATACTTTTCGTGCTTGTCTTCATTGCCGTTAACTAAACGACGAAAATCAAGATAGCCATTATCTAGGCCACGTAAGATAACTTCTGCTGTTCCTAAATTAGTAGCCAACGGAATATTGTAAACGTCTGATAATCTGATCAATGCATTCACATCTGGTTCATGTGGCTGTGCTGTCAGTGGATCCCGCAAAAAAATAACTGCATCAATTTTATTCTGTGCGATCAAAGAACCCACTTCTTGGTCTCCACCTAAGGGTCCAGAGTTAAAACACTGTACATTCAAACCCGTAACATCAGAAACAATTTGACCAGTATGACCAGTTGCAAATAATTCATGCTTTTCCAAAATCTTTTTATACGCTAAGGATAATTTTTTCATATCTGGTTTTTTCTTATCATGTGCGATCAACGCAATTTTCACTATATAGTCCGCCTTTCTTTTCAATGATCATATTTTAAACTATATTTTGTAAAATTGAAAACGCTATCTATAAAAATACGTTATTCACTGTCAGTCAAATGGATATTTCTTTCAGTGTTTCTTACATAATTTAAGCAAATAAATTCAACTTTTTTTGTTATTTTATTTTAAAAAAACTAGTTTTAAAAGATATTACAAGGTAAAATTAAGTAAAATAAATGTTGACTTTTACTAAATAAAAAATATAATAAAGGTGTTAGATGAAAACGCATTCTGCAAAAGATTCAATGTATTTTTTATTATTAAGGAGGGTTTTTATATTATGAGTGCTGGTATTCAAAAGAAAGTTGAGAAACTTAAGCCATTATTTGAAAAGATCGCTGCTAACCAATACATTGCCGCGATTCGTGACGGTTTTATCGCAGCGATGCCAATTATTTTATTCTCAAGTATTTTCTTAATGATCGCCTATGTTCCAAACGCCTGGGGTTTTTATTGGTCAGATAATGTTACCAATAATTTACTAACGGCTTATAACTATTCGATGGGACTCTTAGCTTTGTTCGTTACAGGGACAACTGCTAAAAATTTGACGGATTCCAAAAATTTAACGTTACCTAAAACTAATCAGGTCAACCCGATCTCAGTTATCATGGCAGCCGAAATTTCATTCATTATCCTTGCCATCGTTCCATTAAAAAATGGTGTTGACTTAACATACATGGGAACTCAAGGTTTGATCGCCGCTTATATTGTTGGTTTGATCACACCAAATATCTACTATGTCTGCATTAAAAACAACATTACTATTAAATTACCACCACAAGTCCCACAAAACATCGCACAAACTTTTAAAGATGTTATTCCAATGGCTTCAACAGTCACACTTTTCTGGGCGATCGACCTAGCTTTCAGACAGCTATCCGGCGTTAACTTGCCAGAATTTATCATTAAGCTCTTATCTCCACTTTTCAGTGCTAGTGAATCTTATCTTGGATTATCGATCATCGCTGGTGCTATGGCCTTCTTCTGGTTTTGTGGTGTTCAAGGCCCATCGATCGTTCAACCCGCTGTTGTGCCAATTATGATCGCTAACACTGCAGCTAATCTGGAAATGTATCAAGCTGGCCATCAAGCTTCTCATGTTTTAGCTATGAACACTATGGATTACGTTATGAATTTTGGTGGTACTGGTTCAACACTTGTTTTGGCGTACATCTTTATGTTCTTCGCTAAATCAAAACAGTTAAAAGCCGTAGGTACTGCTTCCTTTATCCCAGGAACATTCTCAGTTAACGAACCAATTTTGTTTGGAGCACCGATCATTATGAATCCAGTCTTCTTCTTGCCGTTCATTTTGACACCTATCGTAAACGTTTGTATGTTCAAGTTCTTCGTAGATGTGCTTGGTATGAATTCAATTATGTACACAATGCCATGGACCTTACCTGGATTTATCGGGATCCCCGTTTCAACTGGTTTTGCTCCATTATCATTTGTCTATGTTGCTTTGATCATTGTTTTGGATATCTTAGTCTACTGGCCATTCTTTAAAACCTACGACAAAACTTTACTTGCCGATGAAATTGCCAAGGAAGAAAATATTCAAACTAACGTTAAAGATGTTCCAGCTAGTGAAGATGGCGATGACGTTGTTGCTACTACTGATGAAGACCACAACTTACAAACTGCTAACGAAAATACTATCCCTGAAAACAGTACAGTCTTAGTTCTTTGTGCCGGTGGAGGTACCAGTGGGATCTTAGCCAATGCTTTGAATAAACTGGCATCGGAAAAGAATTTAAGTTTATCAGCTGCTGCTCGAGCCTACGGACAAGATATGGACCTGATCCAAGATATGGA
>DXAP01000060.1 GCA_019116985.1 Candidatus Ligilactobacillus excrementavium
AAGACCTGTGCAGCATCTTCTTTATTAGAGTTGATCGTCAAGTCAGCACCTAATTTTTTAACTGCTTCTAGCTTGTCATCATTAATGTCGACAGCTGCTACATGGGCGCCGAAAACATTATGAGCGTATTGTACTGCTAAGTTTCCTAAGCCGCCAGTTCCAACTACTTCGACCCATTGACCGGGTTTAAGACCGCCAGTTTTTAAACCTTTGTAGACTGTGACGCCAGCACAAGTTAATGAAGTGGCTTCGATCGGATCTAAGTCTTCGGGAACTTTGACAGCGTAGTTAGCGGGCACGATACATTCTTCGGCCATGGCCCCATCAACGTTAAAGCCAGAGTTTAAAACATTACGACATAAGGTTTCACGACCAGTTGTGCAGTATTCACAGTGACCACAACCAGAATAGAACCAAGCGATCGAAACACGGTCACCGACTTTAAGGTTAGTAACGTCACCAGCTGTTTTAATGACTTTTCCGACACCTTCATGGCCGATGATCCGACCAGGGACTTTGCCAAAATCGCCGGCAGCAACATGCAGATCGGTATGGCACAAGCCACAATATTCCATTTGGACTAAGGCTTCACCTTCATGTAAAGCACGCAAAGTTACGTCCTTAATATCAACATAACCATCACAATTATCACGAACAACGGCAGCTTTCATTATAGATATCCCTCTTTCTAAAAAACGTTTTCAACACTATAAGAGTAATCAATAATTTAGCATTAGTCAAGTGAAATAGTTAACAAAAATATAGTGTTAAAGCTTTTTATCTTAATATGATGTCTAAATAAAGGCTATGTCATAAAATAATAAAATCACAAATAATAACATTAAAATAATAATGGTGAAAAATCGAATTTCTTTGCTTGTCAAATGCTTTGATAAAAAAGCTAGTCGATGATTTTTTCTTATTCATAAATACAAGTTTTTAGTTCATTATGATTGACATCTCCCAGCAAAATTTTGTATCCTTAAATTCGTTTGTCTTTATCAATACATATGGATAAAAAATGTTTAGTTTGACCCTTAACTGAACGTAAGTCTTGAAAAGGAGCGTTCAGATGAAGCTGAACTGAACGCAAGTTTCAAAAAGGAGCGTTCAGATGAAGATTAACCGAGCGTAAGTTTCAAAAAGGAACGTTCAGTTGAACCCAAACCGAACGTAAGTCTTGAAAAGGAACGTTTAGTTAAAGTCAAACTGAGCGTAAGTTTTAAAAGGAAAGGTTCAGTTGAACCCAAACTGAACACAAGTTTTTAGGAGAGTAGTTATGAAAAAATTTAGGATCCAGAGTTTTGTTTTGATATTATTAGCCTTTGTTTTAGGTTTTAGTGAATTTATTATTGTAGGTATTTTGGATGATATCGCTCAGCAGTTTTCAGTTGATATTTCTGTAGTGGGGTACTTAGTTACTATCTTTGCTCTTGTTTACGCAGTAAGTACTCCGATCGTTACCAGTCTCATCAAGAGTAATCTCTATCGAGCCTTGCTATTATTAATGGGGATCTTTACATTTGGGAACTTGCTGACAGCTTTGTCTCCAACATATTCAGTGCTAGTTATTTCACGGGTCGTGACTGCGATCGTTTCCGGTGCTGCAATTTCATTAGCAATGACCTTTGCGACAGTCATCGCCCCGTTAGAAAGACGGGCTTGGTTAGTAAGTTGGATTTTTTCCGGTTTTAGCATTGCATCGGTTTTTGGTGTACCGTTGGGAACTTGGATCAGTACAACTTTTGGCTGGCGTGAAACTTTCTATACGATCACAGCTTTCAGTGTGCTGACATTTATCTTAGTTATTAAGTTCTTGCCACGTGACCTAGAGCAGGCTAAAAGTAACGGAATTCGTGACCAGTTTGTAATTTTCAAAGATCCACGTATCTTATTGAGTGTAGCGGTTGCGATGTTTAGTCTGGCAGGCGTATATGTGTTTTACACATACTTACGTCCGATCTTATCGCAAACACTAAATTATGCGCCATCTATGATCACGCTCATGTTGACGATCTACGGTATCATGTCGTTGTTTAGTAATCAGTACAGTGGAAAGATCGCGGATAATCGTGGCCTTAAAGCAATGCCGACAGTTTATGTGATCGAGCTTTTAGCCTTAGCAGCGATGCCATTATTGCTTAACAGCAAGATCATGGGTACGATAGACGTAATGTTAGTAGGGGCTTTGATGTATCTGATCAACTCCCCAGTTCAGCTGCATATTTTGAGTGTGGCTGAACATGATTACCCCCAATCGATGGTTCTAGCATCATCGCTAAATTCTATTTTTTCTAACTTTGGGATCTCTTTAGGTTCTGCTGTCGGCGGCATCGTTGTCAGCAATTTTGGAATTCAAAATGTTGGTTTTGGCGGTGCAATTTTTACGCTGATCACTTTAATTGCAGTGATCATGTTGAACAAGACTAATGACAAATACATTAGTTAATAGAACCCTAATAAACACCATTTGCTTAGTAGAAACAATTTCTATTAGGCAAATGGTGTTTTAAAATACAAAAAATTTATAAATCCTCGAGATATTAAATATATCAATTTGATCGTTTATCATAAATTTGGAAGAATAATAGCACAATTTTCTACATTTTTCGATTACCGATCATTCCGCTAATATTTGACCGCTACGAGCCGGGCTCACGACTAGGCTTTCTATTGTTGCGATATTTTTATCGAAACATTAAAAGAGATAGACATTAACTTATTGTTTAACCTTGTTGTGGCTCGACATAAATGAAATTGGCTATTTCTTTACTGACCATGATCCGCTTACCTTTAGACGTGAGCAACATAAAAACATTAAAATCGTGATCATATTTTTCCACTTCTAATTTTGTATTTAAGGCTAAATTAAGCTCAGAAAAATAATGGATCATATTTTCACTTCCGTAATATTCTCTTAGGATAACAGCTTTTCCTGTTTTGATATTGCTTAACAGATCCAAATCAGAGTTAAAAATTTCTGGCTTTTGAACTTCCGCTCCAAAAAAAGTTTTCTCTGGTTTTTCTAACTTATCATTTAGCTCTTGCAGTAGCATTTCACTAGAAAAATCAGCTAATAGCCATGCTTGTTGGACTACTTCTGATAAGGATAAATCAAAATATTTTTCCAATAAAACTTCACATAAACGAAACTTTTGCATAATTTGCTGCGCTTTTTGTTGTCCTTTTTTACTTAAAGAAACTTTGCCGTACTTTCTACCCCTAACTAACCCCCGGTCACGTAACTTTTGGGTAAACTCGGTGGTGGAAGCGGGAGTAACTTTTAACAGTTCCGATAATTGTTTGTTAGCGATACCTCCTTTTAAATAACTCCCTTCAAAAATAGCACGTAAATAAGCATCTTCGATTGTTCGCATTTCAAAATATTCTCCTTCCATTCTTTGGTTACCCAAAATATATCTTTCAATATACGCAAATCTATTGTACAATAGCTGTGGTTTAAAAAGAAAGGTGGTTTTTTCATTGAGCCAAAATGAAGTTAAGACTCACAAACAACATTTGATCCATTATGCTAATGGACCTTCCTTAGAGGAAATCAATGGTACGGTCGAAGTACCTAAAGGCAAAGGATTCTGGAAAACATTATTTATGTATTCTGGTCCTGGAGCTTTAGTTGCTGTCGGATATATGGATCCCGGTAATTGGTCAACTTCCATTACTGGTGGGCAAAACTTTTCTTACCTGCTAATGTCAGTGATTTTGATGTCGAGTTTGATTGCCATGTTGTTACAATATATGGCTGCTAAACTGGGCATTGTAAGTCAAATGGATCTAGCGCAGGCAACTAGAGCGCGGACTGGTAAAACTTTAGGTATTATTTTGTGGATCATGACTGAATTAGCTATTATGGCGACAGATATTGCCGAGGTTATTGGTGGTGCGATCGCACTTTATCTGCTGTTTAATATTCCGTTAGTGATCGCCGTTTTCTTGACTGTATTGGATGTTTTGTTATTGCTCTTATTAACTAAAGTCGGCTTTCGGAAAATTGAAGCGATCGTTGTTTGTTTAATTTTAGTTATTTTAGCTGTTTTCATTTATCAAGTAGCTTTGTCTGATCCTGCATGGGGTGAGATGTTTAAAGGCTTAGTACCAACGGGTAAAACCTTTGCTTCATCACCTGACATTCAGGGCATGACACCTATTTCAGGTGCTTTAGGTATTATCGGTGCTACTGTTATGCCACATAATTTGTACTTGCATTCAGCTATTTCACAAACTCGTAAAATTGACCATAACGATCAAGAAGACATTGCTCGGACAGTGAAATTTTCGACTTGGGATTCTAATATCCAATTATCATTAGCCTTTGTCGTTAATGCTTTGCTGTTGATCATGGGTGTTGCAGTTTTCAAATCCGGGACAGTACAAGATCCTTCATTCTTTGGTTTGTATACAGCTCTTTCTGATACTTCCAAATTAAGTAACGGTGTTTTGATCGCTGTGGCTAAATCTGGGATCTTATCAACACTTTTTGCGGTTGCTTTACTAGCTTCAGGTCAAAATTCAACTATTACGGGTACTCTAACAGGACAAGTTATCATGGAAGGCTTTATCCACATGAAAATGCCTTTGTGGGCACGTCGTTTAGTTACACGTTTGATTTCGGTTATTCCGGTTTTGATTGCTGTTCTCTCGACTAGTGGTCAAAGTGAAGTCAGACAACACGTTGCTATCAACAACTTAATGAACAACTCACAGGTTTTCTTAGCCTTTGCCTTGCCATTTTCAATGTTGCCTTTGTTAATGTTGACTAATAGTAAAACAGAAATGGGTTCACGTTTTAAAAACTCACTCTGGGTCAATATCTTAGGTTGGATCTCTGTTATTGGCTTAACTTACTTGAATATGATCGGCTTACCAGGCTCAATTGAAGCCTTCTATGGTGATAACGCGACTGCCGCTCAAATTTCTACGGCTGATAACATTGCTTACGTCATTATTGTTTTAATTATTGCTTTGTTGATTTGGACCATTACTGATTTATATCGTGGAGATAAACGTTTAGCGCAAAAAGAAGCTCTCGAAAAGGCGCAGAATCAAGGGGGACAATAATCATGGCTGAAAAACAAACAAAATTTACACGTGTTTTAGTCGGAACTGATGATTCACATGACGCTCAACTTGCTTTTCATTACGCAATTAATTATGCCAAGGAAAATGATGCAGAATTGTTCATTGTTTCTGTGTTAGAAAGTAATGAAATGAATGTTTACCAAGCGCTTGATGATGATTATATTCATGGTGAAAGAGACGCATTAGAAAAACACGTGCTTGAATACGAAAAGGAAGCAAAAGAAGCGGGCGTGACAAAAGTTCAGACGGTGGTTGCTGAAGGAAAACCGGGCAGAACGATCGTTAACGATGTTATTCCGCATATTAAACCAGATCTGTTGATCATTGGTTCCTTTGATAAGCCAGGGGTTGCGCGCCGATTTGGGAGCGAAGCAGCTTACATGGCCAAATATGCACCAATCTCTGTGTTAGTTATGCGTTAACTCACTGATTTTTTTACCAAACTCGTTTAAGTAGTCGAACTGTGTGAATCAAAAGTTTGCAAAACTTCTAAACGATTCACCCTGCTCGGTTTTAAGTGGAGGTTATTTTTATGATGTACAAACTAATAGCTTCTTTCGACATCACAACACAATTAGAGTTTAAGTTATTATTTGCTTCGTTCAAAAGATTTTTTTGCTAAATTTTATACAAAAAAGAGTGAGACAAAAGATGTTTTGAAGCCGATTTGTAACGATGATTGCGTTATTTTGGGGCGTAGCAAAGCGAAGAACTAGAATAAATGCAATCGTTGTTACAGTGAGGCTTCAATCTTTTGGAACACGTTTAAGGGCCATCGATCTATTCCCATTAAATGGGTTAAATCGATGGCCCTTTTAATCATACAGCTAGTTATATCCTAGCGCCTTTTTTACCACTAAATTATCTTTTATCAAAACAAAAGAAACTCAAGCGAAAGGTGTGTTTTTATGAATGAATATGATAGATTATTACAACATTGTCGTGAAATTGGTGATACAGTCCTAGAAAATAATTTTAGACCGATAGCCGAGGTGACACATTCCATGGGGATCTCAGCTAATATGTTTGCAATCAAGTTTAGTGATCTACCTGGTTTTAATCATGTTGATCTTCAAGATCCCCAAAGTTGGGGCAATGCTGCTTTATGTAAGAGTCAGGGGATTGGTTTTATTAGAATGAACGATCATACCAGAGAAAGACTGAACCAATATTTAAATAGCAAAATTTTCTAAAAAAATGCTTATAAAAAGAGCAAAAGAACTATCGCAAAAAGGTTGATAATTGTGATAGTTCTTTTGCTCTCATGGTTACACAGTAAAGGTACACCCGTGCAACTTTACCATGCATTCAGTCACGACTTAATGCAAGCATTTTCCTTATTAATAAGGTTAATTTGAATAATAACACAGTTTGTTTATGACAAATCTATGTTATTATTACTATGTAAACGTTAACAAAAAACTGGATGACACACATTGAAGGAGGATCTTAAAATGAGACCCGAGCAAACAGATATTGTCATTGTTGGTGCTGGTGGTGCAGGTTTTTCTGCGGCATTGTCAGCTGCAGAAAGCGGCTTAAAAGTTTTGTTACTTGAAAAAACAGAATGGCCGGGTGGTTCGACACGGATGTCTGGTGGTGGGATCGCAGCAACAGGCACTAGTTTTCAAGAAAAAGCAGGTATTACGGATAGTAAAGAGGATTGGTTAGAACTGTGGAAGAAAAGGCAGGCAACTTCTAACCCCAATGGGCCTTATCCAGATTATGTGTTCGTAGATCAGTTCATGGATCAAGCAGCAGTAACAACAGAATGGCTAGCTAAAAAACAGGGCCATTCTTATGAACTGCCAGCTGGGTTTGGGCAAGACCCAGAGCAACGGATCCATTTTCCCAAAGGGACTCCAGGAGGAATGGGTGGCGGTAAACAGTTGATCGCTAATCTGTCGAAAACTTTAGAAAAAAGAGAAAACATTACCTTGCAAACGGAAACTAGGGTGACCGATTTATTAATGGATCAGGGCAAAATTAACGGAGTCAAATTCGTTGATAAAAACGGTCCAGGTGAGATACATGCGAAAAAAGTTATTATTTCTGCCGGAGGTTTTGTACAAAATAAAAAAATGATTGCTCAATACATTCCAGCTGCTCAAACGGCTAGTCAGTTTGCAGTTGGTGGGACTGGTGATGAAGGCGATGGCATCATAATGGCACAAAAGGCAGGTGCCGTTTTGTATGAAGATCCATGGGTGATCGGTATGGGGATCACGGCAGCTTTGCCAGGAACCGGCTCGTTACTGATGGACTGGAATAAGTTATACATGGATGCTCATGGTAAACGTTTCTTGAATGAAGCAAGTCACTATGCTGTTGTAGCTAACGCTGTGTTATCTGCGGATGAACCGTGGATCATCATTGATTCAGCTAAGGCCAATGAAGACTTACTAAAGCCATTGAATGATGCGGTAGCCTCTGGGCGTGTAGTTAAAGCAGATAGTATCCAAGAATTAAGCCAACAAATGGGGATCTCAGGTAGCACATTAAAGGATACAGTGACTGGGTATAATGATGGTGCTAAAAATGGTCACGATAGTATGGGCAAAGAAGTGGAACACGTTGTTCCTGTTAATATAGCGCCATATTATGCAACTCATATCTATCCAGTTATCATGGGAACATTTGGTGGAGTTAAAACAAACCCAAACTATGAAGTTTTAGATAAAGACGAACAAATTATCCCAAATCTTTTTTCAACTGGTGAGTCGGCTAATAAGCGTTTATATAATCACGTATATATGTCAGGCAGTTCAGTTCAATTTGCTTTGACTAGTGGACGTGTCGCCGGAAAAGTAGCGGCACAACAGATCAAGCAGCATTAAAAAATTCGAGTAATAATAAACACCATTTACTTAGCAAAAGCAGGTTTCTGAAAGGTAAATGGTGTTTTCTTTTTCTTAATTTTCAATGGCGTCCAATTTTTCACTAAGCAAATTAAATGTTAAGTTATGGATGTTGACATTCGCCATGTTAACAAATCCAAAATATTTGCTTACTGTTGATCTAGGTAAGCCGTATTTAAAAAATTTAAATACACTTGTGCATGATAAGACTCAGTCAGAAACGGCTGGGTTTTATTTTTTGAATAACAATAATATGCACTGTGACGGAAAAGTAATCATACACAATTTGTATAAAAAAATTTGTATGATAACTTATTAAAAGTGGGCATGACTTATGCTTTTGTTTCATTACATAAGGTAGAATTTATAGTCCAAGCAGTGTTTTAACTTGTTGTAATAGTTGATCAAATGCATATTACAAACTGTAAAAATACGATAAGAGGAGAAAGATAATGCAAAATGAAGAAAGTATCATAGAAGAAATTAAGGAATTAGAACAAAATTTAAGGGGCTATATTGATAAAGGAAAATCAACTGAAGCAGTACACTGTCAACAAAAAATCCTAAAAAATAAATTAAAGTTGGCAAAACTAAGAAATTATTAAACAAGAGTAGTACATGATCATGCTTGAAGTAAAAGTTTGTATGAAAGTCTGGATAACGTTTATTTCCAATCTTGTACAAGTATAAAATATTTATATTTTAAGATATAATTTTTATGTTGTTGAAAGGGGGATAAGTAATTTTTGGATTTTTATCCATGCAGATCCTAAAAAGATAAAATAAGAAAATGAGGTAGAAAATTTGATAAAGTATCATAAAAAAAGAATCGTTTTGATCAAATGCATCACTACAATACTTGTTGCATGTTTTGTTAGTATTTTAGCTGCTAATAAGGTTGCTTCTGCGAATCTTATTCCAGAAAATGGCCCTTTAGATCAAGCTACGGCAACCGTTGGACAAGAAATGCGCAATGGTTCTGATCATACACTAGGTAATTCTTTTGCAGCTAAGAGTGCAACTAAGAGCAGTAGTTCTTTAGGAACGGATGTCTTTAATATTGGAGATTCATCACGTCCACGAGTGGATGCTGTCGA
>DXAP01000061.1 GCA_019116985.1 Candidatus Ligilactobacillus excrementavium
TTATTCTTTTTAGATATTTATGGAGATGATAATTTGAAAAATAAAATGTGGTTAGCATTTTTTGTAATTATCTGTTTTTGCTCAATAGTTAGTGGATGTAGTTTTCCAGGATTACAGACAAGTTCCGAAAAGAATATTAAAATAGCAGCTCAATCTACTACTGAAGGGCAAGTCATGGCAGAGGTCATCAAGACTCTGATAGAGCATGATACTAATTATAAAGCAACAATTATTAATAATTTAGGCTCTGGTAATATGACTTTTGCAGCCCAGCAACGTGGTGATGCTGACCTCAGTGCTGTCCGCTATACAGGGACTGATTTAGCAACTGTTATGAATAAGAGTTACGATCGTTCCCAGAGTCCAAGACAAATTGACCAATATGTGCATCGTTATTTTAAAAGGAAGTACCATATGACTTATTTCCCGACTTATGGTTTTGCAAATACTTACACTTGGATAGTTACTCCTCAATATGCTAAGAAAAATCATCTAAAAAATGTCACTGATTTAAAACCGCAAGCTTCGAAAATGGATGTTGACATCGACGATGTGTGGAAAGACCGTAAAGGCGATGGTTATCAAGCTTTTACTAAGCTTTATGGTTATTCGTTTGATCGTTTACGCGTAATGCAAAATGGTCTATTTTATCAAGCGGTAGCCAAAAATAAAGTTGATGCTGTATTAGGGTATTCTACGGACGGACGTATTTCTGGATATCACTTAAAAACACTCAAAGACGATAAAAGATTTTTTCCGCCGTATAGTTGTAGTGTAGTGGCTAATGATTCAGCTTTAAAGAAATACCCTCAATTACGTCGTGTCTTAGCTAAATTAAACGGTCAAGTAAGTTTAAAAACAATGCAAAAATTGAATTATCAAGTCGAAAATGATCTGGAAGAACCACAAACTGTGGCACACAGGTTTGTAAAAAACAATAATTACTTTAACTAAATTATTTGTTAAAAAATGTTAAACAGTGGGCAGGAAGGCATCTGTGAGTGATAGACCCATACTCACAAATATATCGCGAAAGGATTTGATAAAACTTGAAGCGGAATGGCAATGGCAAGAAGCAAAAACATACTAAAAGAAATATAATTTTATCGGTTATTACAATTGTTTTAGTAGCTTGGGAAGGCTATTTACTGGGAACTCATAGCAGCCTAAAAAATAAGGATAGCAAAAATGAAAGTACTCTTGCTGAAAAAAGCTCCACCAGTACCCAATCCCTTTCCAAGAAAAATTCAGAAAGTGATAGTTCTTCTCGTCAAAAAACTACGACCAGCCAAGGAACTCAGGAGAATGTTTCGCCAAAAAGATATTCTCAGTCAGAAATGGCTACTGCAAATCAACAATTCTTAGATTGGGCTATTGCCCAGGCTAAAAAGGGAAATATGGCTGTAACGGACCATTATTTTACACATGGTGCTTCTGGGTCGGGTGATTGGTACGCAGAGACTGTAGATGGCAAAGCGTTGGTTCAGCCACAAGGACCCGACAACCCGGGATATGATGCTTATAAAATACATGTACTAGGTGTTGTAAGCTTCTATACTTCAAGAAATGGTGACATTGGTTTTGATAACGTTCCTTCGAAAGCAGCAACTGCTGTAGGGCTTTCTCAAGCAGCTGATAAAAAACACCAGATTCACAAATACTTACTTTGTGATAATAGAGTAGTTTATGAAGCAATTGGTTCGTATGAAGACCTCGTCGCTTTTTCTTCTCCTCTCGGTTTATATGATGATGACGGAAAGACAACAGCAATTTCGCCAAAGATAGCTTTTAAAGTGTCACAAAATCAAGCTGCCCAAAATGAATGGAAAAAGATATTATCTTCCTTATAGAAAAATACTGAGAGTGTTCAACTGAGAAATGACCACACTTTATTATTTAAAACTTTAGCCTGTTAATATACGTGTGGTGCTAGTTCGTAACAATCAAACATTTAGTACAAAATTTTACAAAAAAAGCCCAATAAGGTTAGACTTTTAAGTGATTAAACAAAAAGGAGTATAACCATATTGGACCACTTAAGGTTTAAACAAAAACGGCACAATTTACAAGCCGATTTAGAACAATTAAAAGAAATCTGTGGGTACCTTTACCATAAATATTGTCCTTCTCTGATCTCCAATCGGCGCAATGTCGAACACACACAAGTTTCTGACATTCAGATTTTAGCTTTACTTTGCCTACAAATGACGACCAACATGCAATCACAACGTAAATTTTTCGCATGAGCTAAGCTGTTTATCCCGAATCAGGTTACCTGTGACCGCACTCGATTTAATCGACGGGCACATCAACTTTTGCCTGTCATTATGGCGCTGCGTCACGGTTTAACCCAGGAATACGCACAAACTGGGCAAATCGCAATCATTGACAGCCTGCCCAATCCCTTGTGTCAAAAAGTTAGAAATAAGCGTGTCAAAATTTTTTCTGAAATAGCTGATATCGGGTACAATGCCACCAAAACCCTGTATTTTTACGGGCTCAAAACCCATGTAGCTGTGACAACCACTGGTTACATTTTAAACTACGATATAACACCGGCTTCAGTTCATGATACTAAAGCTGCGTCAACTTTAATTGACGGTTGTCCTTGTCCCTTTGTTTTAGGTGATGTAGGTTATGTTGGTCAAAGTCTAAAAGAAGAATTCGCTCAGTTAGGGTATGATCTCTGGACTCCATATCGTTCCAATATGAAAGGTGCTAAACAACATAACAGTCGTGCTTTAAAGAAATTGCGTCGTACTATTGAATCACGTTTTTCAATTTTGGTAGACAATTATGGTATTGAACGCAACTTGCCCCGCTCGTTTATAGGTTTTTGGCTAAAAATTGAATTAACAGTTTTTGTTTACAATCTAGGTTTTTTTAGTTTTGATGAAGATGAAATTATTACGAACTAGCACCACGCGTTCTATATAATTGTGATTATATCGAATAGGCCCGCACTAAAATTGAGTGGGCTTATTTTTGCTCAAAAAAAAGAACCTCCTGATGCTCAATCAGGAGGCCGACATGTCATTCGGACTACTCACTACTCGGTGATTAAATCTGAGCTACTAAGCAAGTAATGAATGGACCTATCTATCACATGATTATTATAACATATACACAGCAAAGATTAAATTTTAGACTTATATATATGCTAGAATAGAGTTTGGCTGCTTGCTAAAGACTGATTATCTTTAAGCACAGCTGGGCGGTGAATGACTTGAACCTATCTATCACAATATCTTTGCCTATTGGATTTTTTATTCTGCTATGTCTAGCAGTTTATAATCTAACTAAGCGGAAATGATAATAAAGGGCTCCTAGTTTAATACTAGGGGCTTTTTTAAAGGCTTTTTTGAAAAAAATCTGGCTCCTAACTATAGAAGTGATAAGTAAAATTAATTGTCGGTATTTGATCAGCGTGGTATGTTGGATATAAGAAAGTACTAAAAGAAAGGTGGCACAAAATGAAAACGTTAAATCTTTATTTGGTTCGTCATGGCCAAACTTATTACAATATTTTTAATAAACTACAAGGCTGGAGTAATTCACCATTAACACAAAAGGGGATCGATGGAGCTAAAGATATCGGCCAGCGTTTGTCTAAGGTGCCTTTTGCTGGAGCTTTTTGTTCCGATACAGGCCGGGCTATTTCAACGGCTGAAATTATTCTGGATGCTAACCAGGTTTCGCAGACCAACAAGCCACATTCTGCACCATATTTTCGGGAAGAGTTTTATGGCTACTTTGAAGGAACGGATATTAACCAGGCGTGGTATCAAGCAGCAGGCCCGCACGGACTAAAAAGTATCGGTGATATTGTTGAAAAGTATTCTTTTGATACAGCTAAAGACTTTTTGAAAGAGGCTGATCCATTTAGTATGGCTGAAGATCACACAGAATATTGGCAACGTGTTGACCAAGGTTTTGAATTGATCAACTCAGATCCAAGCTTACATGATGGAGATAATGTTTTAGTGATTTCACATGGAAACACTTTGTTGAGTTTGATGGACCGATATGCAAATGGACGTTATGACTTGAGTGAACGTCCAGCAAATGGTAGTTTAACCCGGATAAAATTAGTTGATGGAAAAATTGAGGTCGTTGACTATAATAAATAGTAGAATGAAACTCGTAGAGCAAAGATAAAAATACTTGGATATTTTTTTAACATTTAAGATTCGACTAAAAAGCCGGACATAAGATTTTAAAAGGGTCGTCGATCTAACCAATTAAATGGATTAGATCGACGACCCTTAAATGTGTTCCAAAAATCTTTTGTCTCTCTTTTTTTGTTACATTTTATTTTTTAATTTTTGTTTGGTGTTAATTGCCGAAAACCGGGCAAGGACATCATTACGATGAAGCTGATGATGTATAGTGCTGATAAAAAGCCCATTGTGACGCCCAGGTTGAAGTGGTCCATCAATAAACCGATCGCCACAGATGAAAAACCACCGATCGCGCGACCAACATTCATGATCAAGTTGTTGGCTGTTGAGCGAATCTCTGTGGGGTATAGCTGGCTGATCACAGCACCATATCCGCCGAACATTCCGTTCGAAAAGAAACCGATAATTGCACCGATGAACAACATTGAAGCGTTAGTTTTGGCAAATAAGATCGCAAACATAACTGAAGCAGAACCTAATAGGAAGATCGAAAAAGAAATACGTGGTCCAAAGTTATCCATTACTTGCCCGAAAACGACCATACCGATGCTCATGCCTAAGATTGTTGAAACCATCCACAATGAAGAACCAGAAACTGACAGCCCTTGTTGTTTTTGGACGATCACAGGCAACCAGTTCATTAAGCCGAAATATCCCGCGATTTGAACGATCGTCATTACCATTAAGCCTAGTGTCTGTGTAGCTTTACGTGGTGTATTGAACAATTGTTTAAAGGATGGTTTGGTTTTACTCGAATTTTCTTGTTTTTGTGCTGCGATAAAGTCTGGAGTTTCTTTAACATGACGTCGCAAGAAATAGGTCAAAACAACGGGAATCACGCCTAATAAGAATAAAGCATTCCAGCCAAAACGCGGAATGATCAAAGCTGCCATGACAGCAGCAACAATAGCGCCAACTTGACCACCGATCGCAGCTACAGACGACATCCGCCCGATTTGGTCTGAACGAAAGTTTTCTGCTAGTAAAGCGATCCCGACGCCATATTCACCGCCAGCACCGATCCCAGCCAAGAAACGAAAGAGGTAGATAAGTGGTAGTGAATGTGCAAAATACATAGCTCCGGTAGCTAAGGCAAAAATAAAGATCGTGTAAGAAAAAGTCCTCACACGACCATACCGGTCACCGATAATGCCAAATAAAGCACCACCAACTAACATTCCGATATTAGTCAGTGATCCGATCAAACCAGCTTGGCCGCTTGATATCCCTAATTCTGCAATAATAGATGCAAGGGAAAATGATAAAAACATAATATCCATGTTTTCTAAAGTAAAGCCCGCCGCAGTTGAAGCGGTGACCCATTTTTGTTGCTTAGTAAAGCCGCTTTGTGGTGTTGATTTTGCAGTACGATGCACTTGTTCCATATTCAATTCCTCCAAATGGCGCTCTCTGACGCCGGTTATTTGTTCTTAAGTATTGTGGCATACATATTAGAAAAATACAAGAGAAAATTAGTAATATACAGTGATAAGAAAATAAAGTTGTTGTAAAATGGGGTAAACTTTAATAAATGGAGGAACCGGACATGAAGGCAATGCGCCACATGGAAAATGTGCAACGACTCGTAGTGAAGATCGGGACTAGCTCTTTGATTCACGCTAACGGTAAAATTAATTTACAAGCGATCGATCAGTTGAGCTATACACTGACAGGCCTAGTTAATGAAGGCAAACAGGTGATCTTAGTGTCATCTGGGGCAATCGGTGTTGGTATGGGACAATTAGGACTAGCTAAACGACCCACAAAGATCCAAGAACAACAAGCCCTAGCTTCAATTGGTCAAAGCGAATTGATGACTGTTTATCAGCAACGTTTTGCAGTTTATGGTCAAAAAATCAGCCAAGTATTATTGACACATGATGTTCTTGATTTTCCTAAGAGCAAGGAACATGTCCATCATACAATGGAGCAATTGCTGAAGTGGGGAGTGATCCCTGTTGTGAACGAAAATGATACGGTAGCGGTCGATGAATTGGATCACTATACTAAATTTGGCGATAATGATCAGTTGTCGGCAATTGTGGCTACTCGTTCTAATGCAGATCTATTAGTAATGCTATCAGATATCGATGGTTTTTATACCAAAAATCCAAATAAGTATACTGGAGCACAACTGGTCGATGTTTTACATGAGATCACGAAAGATTCTTTAAAACGAGCTGGCGGTGCGGGGACCGAATTAGGGACAGGCGGAATGACCACCAAGTTAAAGGCAGCTCAGAGAATTTTAGATGCAGGCAAGATGATGGTCTTAGCCAATGGTGTTAATCCATCGATCATTTTCAAGATCATGAACAATGAGCCAATTGGAACATTATTTGTTAATTCGCAAAAAGATAAAGAGGTAATTTAAAATGACAGAAAAGCTGACGGAAATGGGTGCTAAAGCTAAACAGGCAGCGACCAGTTTAGCGCAACTTTCGACTAGCCAAAAAAATAAAATTTTAGCGGAAATTGCAAAAGCACTGGAAATAAATGCGGAAAACATTTTACAGGTCAATCAATACGATATCAAACATGCGACAGGGATGGAGCAAAAGTTCGTTGACCGCTTAACTTTAGATAAAGAACGGATCTTTGCGATGGCCGAAGGTGTTAGACAAGTGGCAAGTTTACCTGATCCAGTTGGTAAGCTCGACCAGGGCTGGATTACACAAGCAGGATTACAGATCAGTCAAAAACGCGTTCCCTTAGGTGTGATAGGTATGATTTTTGAGGCACGGCCCAATGTGACAGTTGATTCGGCTGCTTTATGTTTTAAGTCTGGTAATGCGGTCATTTTGCGCGGTGGTAAGGAAGCATTACATACTAATATTAAAGTGTCTGAGGTTATTCGTACCGTCTTAACTGCACAAAATGTGCCCGCTGATGCTGTTCAAATGATTTCAGAAACATCACACGAAGTGGCACAAGAATTTATGCAGTTGACTGATTACTTGGATGTTTTGATCCCACGTGGGTCAGCGAATTTGATTCAAACTGTAGTGAAAAACGCCACAGTCCCTGTGATCGAGACAGGTGCTGGTAATTGCCATATCTATGTTGATGAAACAGCTGACCTGAGTATGGCCTGCGATATTGTAGTTAACGCTAAAACTCAACGCCCTTCAGTCTGTAACGCTGCAGAAAAATTGTTGGTTTCTAAGGAAATTGCACAACAATTTTTGCCGATGGTAGCTGATGCGTTGCGTAAATATAACGTTGAGATCAGAGCTGACCAAAAGGCAAGTGAGATTTTGGGAAAAAGAGCAGTACCAGCTGCGACTAATGACTGGGACACTGAATATAATGACTACATTATTGCGATCAAAGTAGTCGATTCACTAGATGATGCGATCGATCATATCAATCAGCATAATACCAAGCATTCTGAGGCGATCATTACGAAAAGCTATCAGCATAGCCGAGAATTTACAGATCGGGTCGATGCAGCTTGTGTCTATGTAAATGCCTCAACACGTTTTACTGATGGTTTTGAATTTGGCTTTGGAGCTGAAATAGGGATCTCAACACAAAAGCTACATGCTCGTGGACCGATGGGACTTAAAGAATTGACCACTACTAAGTACGTTATTTTGGGCAACGGACAAATCAGAGAATAATATACAAAAGGCACTATCTTAAAAATTGTGAACTCCTCCTAGAGTTCTTAATTTGAAGATAGTGTATTTTTGTTTATTCATCTATTTTTCTAGCAGTTTTGTTATATTCACGAATCACATCAAAATCACTGTCTTTAGCAGTTGTATAACCTTCATGTCCATATACATCGGCGACGATGGCGTGTCCTTTTTTAGTTTGGGCGACTTTTTTAAATGCTTGAGATATTTTTTTCTGCCATTTGTCATTCAAATCGCCTCGGACAGTGATCGTATCGTTGGGGATCTTAGCACTGGTGTAAATTGGTATAACTTGATCCATGATATCTGGCGCGTCATTTTTAACAAGGTTACGGGCGCCTTGCCAGACAAAAGCTGCATCAGTATCCTTGTTGTAAACGGAAAGGACACCTTGATCATGCCCTTTGATCTGTGCTGTTTTGATATTTTCTTTGTTGATATCGATCCCTTTTTTATACATTCCGACAGCTGGAAAAATCCAACCGGAAGTAGAAGTCGTATCTTGTACGGCGATTCTTTTATTCTTTAAGTCTTTAAGCTCAGCTATACCGCTGTCTTTACGTACTAAGATCTGGGAACGATAAAAGTCGACCAACTTATTGCTATTATGGTCATCAGCACCAGTGACATCATACCGTTGTGCCAGCAATAAAGCTTTAGCTTCATAGTGTTTGTGTGCTAGAACATAGGCATCAGGCGGCAAAAAGGCGACATCGACTTTTTTTGAGCCCAAGGCTTCGACGATCGTATTATAATCAGTGGAAACACTGACCTTAACTGGAATGTTTAGTTCATTTTCAAGTAGTTTTTCCAGTGGTTTAGCTTTCGCTTCGATAGTCGTGGCGTTTTGTGATGGTACAAATTGCACAGTTAATTTTTGGGGTGCATATGTTTTGTTCTTTTTTTCTGCGGTGTTCTTATTGCAAGCAGCTAAAGTGAAGAAAAAGAGTAGAGTAAGGGAAAACAAAAATATTTTTTTAAGTGATTTCATGTTGCCTCCTAGTTGATCGGTCAGGATCAATTCAATAAAAGTATTTATTACTTTTAAAGTATAAACCGTTTACTTGCGATGTCAAGAAATGTTTTACAAAATAAAAACTGACTAACTAAAGTACACCTGTTTAGTGTTACTTTAATTAGTCAGTTCTTTTAAGATAATTTATTTGTCGAGATTAGAATCCCTGAAATAACTGATCGATCTGGTCAAATTCGCTCTGACTTAAGTTAACGTCTAAAGCAGCAACGTTACTTTTGACTTGGTCAGCTGTCCGTGCGCCAGGGATCACGACACTAATGGCTGGGTCCTGTAAGTACCAAGCTATAATAGTCTGGGTAATTGTAGCGTCGTGGCCGTTTGCTATCTCACGTACTTTATCTAAAGCAGAGATGATCGTTTGGTACTGTTCAGTACTATATTGATCAAATTTACTGCCATCTTTAGGACCGTACTTTCCGGTCATCAAGCCTGCAGCAAGTGGGAAATATGGAACAAATGAAATATTATTTTCTTGCAAATAAGGGAATTCTGTTTGTTCTACTCCACGGTGAACCAAGCTGTAGTTGTCTTCAGCGATGTCAACTAAACCATCAGCGTTAGCTTCTTTGATCTGGTCGGGTGAAAAATTGGATACACCAATCGCACGGATCTTTCCTGCTTCTTTCAATTCATTTAAAGCGCCGACTGCCTCTGCTTTTGGAGTATCTTTGTCGGGAAAATGAATGTAGAAGATATCGATGTAGTCAGTTTTTAAACGTTTTAAGGCGTCATCGACCGATTGTTTCAAAAATTTTGGCGAGTTATTAAATTCACCATCTTTACTAGGATCGTGTGCGGCTTTAGTAGCGAGTACAATATTAGAACGGTCGTAATCTTGGATCACATCGCCGATGATCTCTTCTGAACGTCCGTTACCATAAGCAAATGCTGTATCAAGTAGAGATATACCTGAGTTTAAGGCTTCTTTGACTACGGCATAACCATTTTCATCTTTCAAGTCACCAAATAAATTATGGCCACCGACTTTATTAGTCCCTAGGCCTAAAGTGTTAGGAACGGTAACATCACTTTTACCGATTTTTATTTCATTTGTCATTAAATAGTTCCTCCTTAGTCCAAATAACATAATAGCTGAATAGTTATTAACTACTTATTTTA
>DXAP01000062.1 GCA_019116985.1 Candidatus Ligilactobacillus excrementavium
TGAAATCTGAGAAGCGCAAAAAACGAATGGATTTTCCTATGTTCAGGATTAATTCATTCGTTTTTAAGTTATTACATTAATTTATGGGACAATTATTTCTCGGAAATTGTTTTTATAGAGTAGGACTAAAGTTAATTGTTAAGTGTTGGTTAGTTGGTTGGGCAATTTCTGCCAACATTTTGGTGGACGCATTCATAGAACCATTCTCAATTCTAGCGATGGTTGATTGTGGTTTGCCAACTAAAGTAGCAAACTCTCGTTGGCTCATAGTTAATCTTTCACGTAAGTCACGGACTTTAACAGCCACTTCCAAATTAATGTTTTCTTGTTCAACTAAATTTGCAAATGTCGCATTTTTGGCGCTACGTTTTGCAATATATTCATCAATTTTACTCATTTTAGACTCCTTTTTAAGAAAATTCTTCCGCCGATTGCGAGCAATCTTTTTACACTTTCAGGTGTTTTTTGAGATTTCTTAGTAAAAGCGTTTGTAATCAGATAATTAGTATCATGGACTTGAAAATAAATGGCTCGTTGAATATTTGATGCTCGCTTAGAACGAATTTCATAGAGATTGGTTTCTAATTTTTTAACCCATTCCTGCCTTTCCGCAATCAACAAGCCATTTTCTCAATGTTTTGAATAAGTCACTACTAATTTAGCAGCATCTTTGTCAAGAAGTTGATCTAAAAAATTTTCAAACTCCTGCCAGTCATAGTAATCAAATTCTATTTTCTTCATATATTTGTGATAGCATACTTGCCATCATAAAAGCAAACATTAAAAGAGACTCTGAATATCAAGAAATGGAGTAAGCATGTTAAAAGCTAATAGACAATGCACAAATTATTAATTTTGATATCATTTGTATGTTATAATGGCGTCAAATTAAGAAAGGTGGACTATATATGGCAACAAGTGCAACGACTATTCGACTTGATGATGATCTTAAAGAGAAGTTGACAAAAGAATTAAGTGCCACTGGTTTAAGTATTAATGCTTACTTCAATATGGCGGCGAGACAATTGATAATTCAAAAGAAAATTCCTTTCGAAGTTTTGACTGAAACAGACGAACCAACAGAAAAAACCAGACGTGCCTTAGTAGCGGCAGAAGCTAAGGAGCTGGGAATTATTCCAGATGATGTCCCTGAATTTGATAATACAAAAGACTTAAAAGATTTTTTAGATAATTGATATGTATAAACTTAAACCGGAACCACAATTTAAAGAAGATCACCGCCAACTTAAACGAACACATCCTGAACTAATTACTGATTTGATGCATGCTTTGGGACAACTTCAAATAAATGGTGTTGTTGATCAAGAGTATCAACCGCATGGGCTTAAAAAGCGGGCGGTAATTATAATGGAACTATGAATTTCACTTATTAGACGGAAAAGTGGCTATTTTGGTAATATACATACATGCTTCACAAAACTAACCCGGTGATTCGTTTAGTTCGGATCGGGGGCCATGATGAGTTGTTTCATAGTAGTTTAAGTTAGAAACAAGAAGCTAGCAAAATTTTCTCCCAATTTAGGAGGTGTTTTGCTAGCTTTTTTTGCTTTTACCCCATTCATATCTGGTCAATTTTAAAATGCTGCTCTGATATAAAAGACGAGGGATCATTGCGGAGAATGGGTCTAATTGTACTTAATTATTATTGAGCTTTAAAGATAACCTTTATTAATAGATACCAAGAAAAAATAACCCGTCCAGTTCCAGATACTATTCCTCCAATTAGGTCTTAGGCCGTTAAATTAGCTGGTTGTGATGTGGCGGTTTTTATTAAATTAGAAACTAAAAAAATCACCTCAAATCGAGATGATCTTTTTAGAATGAATTTTAAATTGAAAAGAATTATTATCTCAAAAACTAGCTCTTTGCAATCACAGGAGCAGTTTAGTAAATATGCTTACTTATCCAGGAATCAATTTCAGCTAGAATTTCCTGATTACGGCTTGGTTCATTTAAGATCTCATGCTGTAAAAATGGGTAAACATGTAGTTCTTTGTCCTTGGAAGAAATATGAGGGTATGCTTCAAGTGTATCTTGGTAGGAAACTAAACCGTCTTCCAATCCTTGGAGCAATAGTATAGGATCAACAATTTTATCCAGATTTTTTCTTAACGATAAAGCACCTTCCCATAGGCCATTATTAAAAATACCGATCGTTAACTGATGTAAAGTTTTTTTATGTTCTTGGTATTTTTTCAAAACTCTAGGGTCACTAACTAGCCCTGCACCTAAGCTGTTAGGGATTTTGTCTTTGCCGTCCCCCTCAAATGGTAAATCCCCCATTGTCGGATGGCTGTAAGTAGAAACTGGGTCAGTAGCAACGTAGCCGTCCACTTCATTAGGGAATTTAGTAGCATGTAATAATACTGTTTCACCGCCCATACTATGGCCTAGAACGAATAAAGAAAGGTTAGGGAAACGTTCCTTTACTAAATTAACGATCACTTCTAGGTTATCAGACAAATCAGCAGGAGAAGCTAAATAGCCTCTGTCTCCATCTGAATCTCCATGGCCAAGTTGGTCATAGCGAAAAACATTATATCCACGGGCAGTAAAGTAACTTGCGGTCTTATCGTATCTTTCAGAAAATTCCGCAAGACCATGTGAGATGATTAAATTTGCTTTTGGATCGTCTGCAAAATTTGAACGAACTAGCAGCTCCAACCCCTTTGTTGCTGAATCAATTTTTTCTGTGACTTCATTTTGATAAAAGCTCATTATTAAATTCCTCCTCTATTTTAGATAACGCTTACATTAAATATACACTAATTACTAGATAACATTCAAGTTATATAGCAATGTTAAGCGAAAAAGGAAGATGAGAAGACACTTATCTTTTACTTTGTTGATCCAAATGGAGAAATTTTGGTAAAGAGGGTAGTTCATTTTGTGTTTGATATTTATCACGCAAAGCGGTCATTTTTTCAAAATCATCTGTGATGATCCCAGACACACCTAGGCTTAGTAAAATCATGGCCTTGTAACTGCTGTTGATCGTCCAAGCTCTTTGACAAATGTTTGCAAATTGAAAGTGATTTGTATGCAAACCAGAGAGCCCTTCATTCAACAAGAACTTTTTGGGCTGTTTGATCAATTTGGCAGCGGAAAGCAAATTGTAGTCTTGGTGAGGGTCAATTTGGCGACACCTTCTTAAAGTATGAATGTTAAATGAAGAGTAGATCACTGGGTACTTAAGCTTGGAGTCTTCAACCATCTGCAAAACAATTTCTTCGATGCCTGGATAGGCTACTAGATTTGTTTTAAGTTCCAGGTTAAGAAATATATCATGAAATTCCACTAAGTTCAGCACTTCTTTTAAAGCGGGGATCCTTTGTCCATCCGAGAGCTTGAACCTTTTTAATTCACTTAAAGTATAGTCTGCAATTTGACCCTTGCCGTTTGTTGTGCGTTGTAACTTTTCATCATGGATCACCACTGGAACGTTGTCTCTAGTCAAATGTACGTCTAATTCAAGACCGTCGATCTGATGATCAAGTGCGTACTTGAAACCCTTCAGTGAATTTTCTGGAAATTTGACTGGCACACCACGATGACCAAAAATCAAAGTTTTTGCCTTCATTCTTTCACCTCATTAATTATTTTCTACTCTACGATTTACTTTTAGTATAAAAAAATTGTGTAACAGTTTAACCTTAAATAAGGTAAAGGTTATGTAATTTTTGATGGTGGTAAATCAGAAAAACGATCAGGAGAATTACCCCTTAAAATACGTGAAAATTAGGTTGGAATAGGAAAAAATAATAAAAGTAGGCTGTTTTTACGTTATCAACATGGATAAAATTTCCAAATAATTACCTAAATAATAAATTATCTTTACACAAGAGGTTCAAAATTAAGACATACTTTAAAAAAGAGGAAATTTTGAATTCAGCAAACATCTATGCAAAAGCAGACAAACTCTCAAAGAGTACGGGCCGTTAATAATAGTACTAGGGCCTTAGTATTTATTCTTATGCACGTTTTTGGTATAATTACTGACAATTTCTAACAGATAACTAAATAGCGGAATATACATTAACTAATATGCAAAAAAGTTATATATACAGGTGTCGTTTTTTAAGAACGCTTTCTTTTATTTATCTCAAAAGTATAGGAATAAAAATTATTTTTAGCATTTATGTCTGAAATGGTGCGCATGTGCTCACTAGAGATCTACACTACGACAACTAACATTGACCTGTGTTTATCGCGTTGTTTGTCAGTCTACTGTATTTGATCCTTTCTACAAATCTCACTAGCTGGCTTTCAGCGTTTTAGTATCACAACAGGTCTGTGACCATTAGTGTTGTGCCCCTTTATCGTTACAAAATAATGTGGGAGCGAGTATACTCTGAGGTGTAGAGCGTTAGCTGTTTAAAACATTATAAAGTTAAGCACGTCTGTTGACTAATTGTAATTTTGTTTTGGGACGTGTCGTAATTTTAATAATACGAGGAGGAAGAGATATGG
>DXAP01000063.1 GCA_019116985.1 Candidatus Ligilactobacillus excrementavium
AATTAAATTATTTTGTTTTTAAAACAGAGCGGAATATGGCGAACAGCAGGTGAGCACTAACAGGCATCCACGCTATAATGCGAACTATAGTATTGTAGTGTGGATGAATAGTTAGGCACAACCTGCTGCCATAGGGAGCTCGACTAAAAAACAGAGCGGAGTATGGAAAACAGCAGGTGGGCAAGCTAACTTGTTATTATCTCAATACTTTTTATAAATTCAGCTTAAATTCTTTTTCTAGGTGTAACGGATCATTTTTTAGTTTGCCATACTCATCGATCAAAGCATGAAATTCTTGGGCTTCATGGGATGAAAAGTTGGTCTGTTGTTCTACCTTATTTTTTAAGCTAGTATAGGTGAAAGTTTGACCAGTTATTTTTTTAAATAATTTGCGCGCATAAGCATCTGCTACAAAAGCTGAACGGTCAAATAAGTATAATAACAAGACATCGGCAGTTTCTGCACCGATTCCACTGATCGCTAGTATTTTTTGACGTAAGTCAGGTGTAGTTAATTGGTTTAACTCAGTGAAGTGTTCTTGGTACATCGTTAAGATATTTTTAAGATATTTAGCTTTGGCGTGGTAAAAGCCGCTGGGTTTGATCAAGCCTTCTAGCTGGTCGTTAGGAAGTTCGCGTATGGTGTCGATATTAAAATCGGTGGCTTGAGCTAGATTTTCTAGTGAACGTGCAGCTGATGACCAGTTAGTATTTTGAACTAAGATCATGCCCGCTAACATTTCTGCAACACTGTCAGCCGGCCACCAATTTTGCGGACCTAAATAGTTAGCCAGTGCATTATATAGTTGTCGGATCGTTTTTGACAAAATATACCTCTTTTCTGAAATCAAAGCTGAAATTTGTTTAATTATGAATTTCTAGGAACACTTTGAACAATACCATAGAAATTCAGTCCTTTTTTTATTATAATGAACTTTGAAAGTAAATAAATTATACTAGGTGGATTACACGAAAATCTGTTAACTACAAAAACATTGTGAACCAAGCACAGCTCCGGCTCAAATGTTGTGCATAGTTGGTGACAGTACTTTGTAGTTTTACCCTGACAAAACAGTTGTGGAGGATCAATAATAATGCAAGAAAATGCGGGAATCAAGTTGTTTGCGTTGAATGGTAACCCAAAATTAGCTAAAAAAATTGCTGATCAAATGGGGGTGACTTTATGCCAAGCCTCGGTCAAACATTTTAGTGACGGTGAGATTCAGGTCAATATCGATGATAGTGTACGTGGCGATGATGTCTTTGTGATTCAATCGATCTCGGAGCCTGTTAACGAAAACTTCATGGAATTGATGGTCATGATGGATGCTTTGCGTCGCGCGAGTGCTGGTTCGATCAATGCAGTCATTCCATATTATGGTTATGCACGTGCCGACCGTAAAGCACGTTCACGTGAACCGATCACGGCCAAATTGATCGCCAACTTTATTCAATTAGCGGGCGCTGATCGTGTGATCACAATGGATCTGCATGCTGGTCAGTTACAAGGATTCTTCAACTGTCCAGTTGATCACTTGTTGGCAATTTATACACAGGCACAATATTTTAAGGATTCAGGCATTGCTGATGATGTTGTGGTCGTTGCGCCTGACCATAATGGTGTGAAAGCTGCACGGAACTTGGCGGAATTATTAAAGGCTCCGATCGCAATTGTCGACAAACGTGATGATACACGCTTAGATCCGCAAAATGCGATGGTGATCGGTGATGTTAAAGATCATAAATGTATTGTGATCGATGACTTGATCGATACTGGTGGTAAAGCCTTGGATGCGGGGTTAGCTTTGAAATATGCTGGAGCAAGCGATATTTATGCTTGTGCAACACACCCGATCTTATCAGGCAATGCTGCAGAAGAACTGAATGAATCTGAATATAAAGAAATTGTTGTTACAGATACGATTCAGATCCCTGAAGAAAATCAAATTGATAAGCTGAAAGTTCTCACAGTTGCACCGATCTTCGCTCAAGCTTTAACTTTGATTTACCACAATCAATCAGTAGATACACTTTTCAGTAAAAAAGATAATATTTAAGTCTCTTATCAAGATAAGTTGTAGCTGCCTTTTTCAAGGTTGTTGCAACTTTTTTAATTTTAACTAAGAAAATTAAAATTAAATTAGAAAAAAGCTTGTAAGAATTTTGTGAAAGGTGCTATGATTTAGCGTATATAAAATATAAAAATAATGTGAAATGAGGGATTTTTTTGACGAAAGATCTGACTGCTAAAGATCTGCAGCAATTCAAAGAAAATTTAACTAAGGTTCCTGCCAGCCAAGTTTTAGCACGAACCGTGCAACAAAATGGAGTACTAAAGGCTAGTGCTGACCATGATTTTTTACAAGGCTTAAACCGGACTTTTTCAGTAGAAGTAGAAACTGATTCAGTTACTAATCAAAAACAAAGTGGGCGTTGTTGGTTATTTGCGACACTGAATACTTTACGCCATGATTTTGCTAAAAAATATAAAGTGAAAGACTTTCAATTTTCACAAAATTACAATTCATTTTATGATCGTTTGGAAAAAGCCAATAAAATGTTGGAATGGGCCATTGAATTGGTCGATCGTCCGGCTGATGATCGTGAATATATAGCGATGCTTGAATGGGGCGACGATGACGGCGGTCAGTGGGCTAATGGAGCTGCCTTGATCAATAAATATGGTGTAGTTCCACAAAGTGTCATGCCTGAAACTTATAATAGTGAAAAGACGAAAGAAATTTCAGACGTGCTCAATTATAAGTTAAAAAATGATGTTGTTGATTTACGCGCTAGTCACCAAGCTGGTGTTGGTAAAGATGAATTACGCCAGTCGAAAAAAGAAATGATCAGCGAAGTTTATCGGATGTTAGTTTATGCTTTCGGTCAACCACCGGTGAAATTTGATTTCGAATATCGTGATGATGACAAGAAATATCACTTGGACCGGGATTTGACACCACAAGAATTCTTCCAAAAATATGTAGCGGTTGATTTTGATCAATATGCAGTTGTGGCAGATGCTCCAGATCATGAAAGCGGAAAAAATTACGTTTTAACAAGTCAAAACTATATTTTTGACGGCAAAGCAGTGGAGCTCGCTAATGTTGGTTTGAAATCGATCAAAGATGCTGCGATCGCATCGTTAAAAGATGGTAAGACAGTTTGGTTTGGTTGTGATGTTGGGCATTATTCTGACCGTCAACAAGGTATTTTAGCTACAGAATATTTCCAAAAAGCTGACTTATTTAACATTGACCTAACTTTGGATAAAGCACAACGTTTAGCAACTCGTGAAGGTGAGTGTTCACATGCCATGACTTTAACTGGTGTTGACATAGTTGAAGGTCAGCCGACTAAGTGGAAGGTTGAAAATAGTTGGGGTGATAAAGTGGGAGAAAAGGGCTACTTTATCATGTCAGATGAATGGTTCGACCAATATGTATATGAAGTCGTAGTAGACCGTAAGTATCTGACTGAAGCTGATTTGAAAGTCGTGGATTCTCCGGCAAAAGAATTGGAACCATGGGATTCATTGAGCTAAAAAATGTGCTGAGGCCACTTTGTAACGATGATCCTTAACCTGGGTCGCAGCAAATTAAAAACCAGAATCAGGATCGTTGTTACAGTAAAGCTTCGATCTTTTGGAACGTATTTAAGGGTCGTCGGTTTAACCAATTAAATGGTTAGATCGACGGCCCTTTTAAAATTGCACAGCTCGTTATGTGCCAGCTGCTTTAATGTTCTTTTTAACGTAACTTATAGAAGCCCAAACTTAAAATAGCGAGTAGGGCTGCCAGTGTGCCGGCTGTCATGACCAAATTATTGTTTTTAGGTTTTTGTGAAGAATGATTTGGCTTTTTAGTTGGAACTTGTGCTTGTTGCTTTTTAGCCGGCAACTGACTTGCTTTTACAGTTGGAGTCAATAAGTTAGTGGGACTTGTCTTAGGTTGAACCTGATTTTGCCTGACTAACGGTTGAGTTGATTTTTGGTGGTTATTCTTATTTGGTGCACCAATATCCTCAACTTGAGGCATCTTCTTTTGAGACACTGTTTTTTCAACGTGTGATCTTTCGGTCGTATGCTGGTTTTTATTTTCCTGTTTTGACTCGTTTGTTGTGTCTGTTTTTGCTTTCTCTTTTTGATAGCGCAGTGGTTGTTCTGTGATCCAGTGACCATCTTTTGTTAGATGCAACTTCCATGTTGCCAATTCGCTAGTATAGCCATTGAGTTTTGCTGCAGGTATTGTGATCGCTGGTCCATTAGGTATTGCAGTGACTTGTGGTATGGTGATCTCTTGAACTTTACCGTCAACTAAGACTTCTAATTTTACGTCTTCGGTCACTGGTTGCTGTGAGGAACTTGTCTTATCATTTACTACTTCCCATTTCCCGGTACTTGTTAGTTTTAATTCTAGGCCAGTATTATTGTGTGACGGCTGGTCTTCAACTTCGGGCGCCGCAATAGTGACACTTTTTCCCCCAGGTATGGCAGTTATGTTTGGAATAGTTATTTCAAATGGTTGCCCATTTTTAGTCACTGTTATATGGGCATCTAAAGTGACCGCGTTACTGTCAGTGATAGTTGACCGATACTCAACTTGATCGTCTTGTTTAACGGTTCCGTCTGCCTGGATCGTTACAGTTAGTTTTTCAGTTGGCTGATAATTAACGTAGCTACTATAACCAGCTTTTTTGGGTAAAGTGAGCGTAAGCTGTTGTGGCTGTTTGCTTGGCTTGAAGTTACTTAAGACAACGGTTTGTTGACTTGGATGACCATCAAGGAAAACATTCAGACTGATCTTTTTAGTTATCTTTTCCTTGTAAGCAGTTGTTTGTGCTGCCTGAATCGTGTCCAAAGACAAGTTGTTTGCTTGTATTGCTGTTCCAGTGCAAAATAATAATGCTCCAGTTGCGAATAAATAATATTTATGTTTTGAAAAAATCATTTTTTCCCCTTACATCAAATAAACCCCATAATTAAAGGACAAATTTAAAATTTGCTCTATTATTATAATTATAGTAGACCAGAATTTGACTGGCAATAACTTATTTATTAGACAAATGCAAAAACTCCCGGAGACTAAAAAGCGTTCCGGAAGTTTTTACTATAAAAATCACTTATGCTTCTGTGACTGATAAAACAGGTTCAAAATAAGCGAGGTTTGGATAATCCACATTACCACCGTCAGTCAATGCTAAATCAGGAATTGAAGTTATCGGCAGAAATGAAAGATAAAAGAGTGGGTCAGGTAGTTGACAGCCGAGTTCTTGGGCAGCTTTTTTTAGTTCTAGCTCTTTTTCAGCTAATTTTTCGGGTGTCAGATCAGTATTGATACCGGCGATCGGTAGTTCTAATAAGGATAAGACTTTGCCATCAGCAACTACTACTTGACCGCCACCGCACTCGATCAAGGTATTGGTAGCCAAGGTCATGTCGTCTGTATCGACACCGGCAACAACTAAGTTGTTATCATCCGGCGACATAGTAGTTGCGATCGCACCGCGATTGAAAGACCAGCCAGAAATAAAGCCGTGGGCATGGTTTTGGTTGACACCATAACGTTCGATCACTGAAGCTAAAGCTACATTTTGGTTAACATCAGGACAGATCATGCTATCTTTGACATCTAGTTTCACATCCAAACGTTTTCTGATAAAAGGTCCTACGCTTTTGATGGTTTGGACCTCGGCAGTCCCGTTTGTGATGTCCACTTTAGTGCTGAAGTCCTCTGCAGTCATTAATTTATGGTCGATCGTGTCCAGTAATTTTTCTGAGCGAATAGGTGGTACGAATTTTTTGACCGCTTGTTTATTGGCTGTGATCACTTGTCCCTTGCTGATCACGGTTTCGACATTAAATGTGCCTGGTTGATCGACCAATAAAATGTCAGCTTGCTTGCCTGGGACGATCGAACCAACCTGATCATCGATATGATAAGCTTCAGCCCCGTTGATGGTGGCCATTTGGATGGCTGTCATAGGTTCAACACCCGCTTTGATCGCTAGACGGACCAAGTGATCTAGGTGACCGTGGTCTAAAATATCATGGGCATTAACATCGTCAGTACAAAAACTTGTATGTCGCGCGACACCAGCTGTGTTTTCAGTGATGGCTTTAATGTTTTCTGCTAAGAATTTTGTGACGGAAGATTCGCGGATAACAACATGTAGACCCTTTCGTGCTTTTTCTAGGAATTCTTCGTGACTGTAGCTTTCATGGTCAACGTGTACTCCCGACATTAAAAATTGATTTAGGTCTTTGCCAGTAGCCATTGGCGAGCAGCCAAAGATCGGTTTGTGATATTTTTGTGCTGCAAGTATGGCTTGCAGAGTATCTGGGTCTTTAGTTTGGACAGATTCACGCACAGTTTCCCAGACACCGTAGCATTGGTCTAATGCCTGGTATTTTTCGTGGTCAGCTCCATTGACGTTGTATGCGACGGTTGATCTTGGGATCGTGTAAGGTGTTTTATAGGGTAATCCCCAGAAAACTTTGAAGGGGAGCTGGTTTAATTCTTCAAATATTTCTGACAAACTATCAAGTCCACCTACTGAAATATATTCATCTAAGCCGGAAACTATGCTAGTTGTTCCATGAGGAAGCACAGCCTGAGAAAAGCGTGTCAAACTGAGTTTGCTACATTCAACGTGAATATGGCCATCGATCATTCCGGGGGTCAAGTATTTGCCGGTGGCATCGATGTGTTGGGTGTTTTCACCAACGTAGTCAGAAACGTCAGGGTCAACAGCAACGATAGTCCCTTGATATATTGCAATATCAGCAGCGTAGTATTCAGCAGTGTCAACGTTGACTAAAGTGCCGTTTTCGATCACTAAGTCAGCAGGGATCTTCGCAGCACCAGCATCGATCAAAGAAGCTAGATCTTGTATAGTTTTCAAATTAATAACAACCTTTCATTTTGTTTTGTGATTTAGTCAGTATGCAAGAGTTAATTTCCGGGCAAGATATTTAAAATGTATAACAATAAGACAAAGACGAATAACATGATCCACATAATATAGTTAACTTCTTTATGGCGACCAGCGGCAGTCATTAAAATCGGATAAGTTAAGAAACCAAAGGCGATCCCGTAAGAAATATTGTACGTTAATGGCATCCCGATGATCGTAATGAAGGCGGGAAAGGCGATCTCGAATTCATCCCAGTGGATCTCGCGCATGGACGAAGCCATCAAAACTCCAACCACGATCAAGGCTGGGGCAGTTACTTGATCAGTCACAACTGTTAACAAGGGTGAAAATAAGAGGCTGACCAAGAAGAAAAAACCAGTTGTGACAGCAGTTAAACCTGTTTTACCACCAACTGCGATCCCTGCAGATGATTCAACGTAAGCTGAAGTGGGTGTCGTTCCCAGTACTGCGCCAGCGAGCATTGAAACTGAATCAGCCATTAATGCTTTACCGATCCGCGGCATTTTGTTGTTTTTCATAATACCGGCTTGTTGCGCTAGCCCGATCAATGTTCCAGCCGTATCGAAGAAAGCAACTAATAAGAAAATCAAAACAACGACCCACATTTGGATATCAGCTAAGGATGCTAAGTTTTTGATACCAACACCAAAAGTCGGTTTCATACTTGGCGCAAGTGAAATGAAATGAGTGGGCATCTTGATCAAACCAGTGACTAGACCCAAAATAGCAGTTGCGAAGATCCCGATGAAAATAGAACCAGGGACTTTGCGTGCCATTAAGATCCCGATAATGAAGATCCCCGCGATCGTTAGCCAAGTGGTTGGTTCTGTGAATGGGCCGATCGCAACTAAAGAAGATTTGTCAGCGACTACTAGACCGCCTCCTTGCAAACCAACAAAAGCAATGAAGATCCCGATCCCAGCGGCCATGGCATATTTTAAATCTTGTGGGATGGCGTCGATCACAACTTCACGTATCTTGAAAAAAGACAAAATGGTGAATAAAACTGAAGCAACGAAAACTCCTGCCATAGCTTTTTGCCAGGGGATCCCCATCCCTAATACAACGGAAAAAGTGAAGAAGGCATTGTCCCCTAAACCAGCGGCGATCGAGATCGGATAGTTCGCTAAAACCCCCATCAATACACAACCGATCACAGCTGAAAGGGCGGTGGCGGTAAAAACAGCGCCTTTATCCATACCAGCTGCTCCTAAAATACTAGGGTTAACAAAAAGTATGTAAGCCATTGAAACGAAAGTCGTTAAACCAGCCATAATTTCACGTCTGATTGTAGATCCTTGTGCTGAAATGTGAAATGTTCGTTCTAACACACCAGCTTCTTGTTGATTATTGTCCTCAAAATTTTCCATTACGTGAGAAAATCTCCTTTTCTTTAAACTTTGGGATCGCTATGTTTTGAATTATTACATACATTATATGATTTATCAACATTAATATTCGTTATTTATATATTGACTAAAAAGAGAACCATGATACACTATAAAGTGTTGAATAACTGATATATTTGAATTTAGGAGGGCTTAAATTGTCGAAAGAAGTTACGAAGGAATTTACTGCTAATCTACCAAAAGCCGAACTACATTTACACATTGAAGGAACACTAGAACCAGATTTAAAATTAAAGTTAGCTAAACGTAATCATATCGATATTGGACAAGAGACGATCGAAGAGGTACAAAAAACGTACGAATATGATGATCTTGCATCATTTTTATCGGTTTATTATCCAGCGATGGAAGTTTTGCAAAAAGAAGAAGACTTTTATGAGTTGGCCTTTGATTATTTGAAACGGGCTGCAGCTAATAATGTGCGTCACGTGGAAATTTTCTTTGATCCACAGGCACATACTAGTCGCGGAGTTGCTTTTGAAACAGTTATCAACGGTTTGTACCGTGCGGTTGTTGATGCACGTGCTTTGAACGTTGATGCTGCACTGATCATGTGTTTCTTACGTGATTTTTCCAAAGAATCAGCGCGCAAGACACTCTTAGAATCTTTGCCATATAAGGACAAATTTATCGGTGTTGGGTTAGACTCAGATGAACATAATAACCCGCCGTTGAAGTTTGCTCGCCAATTTGAGGATGCTGCAGCACAAGGCCTTCATTTGACGGCTCACTGTGACATTGATCAAAAAGAATCGATCGACCATATCCGTCAGGCCTTGGAGATCATGGGAGTAGAACGTTTGGATCATGGAACTAATATCGTGGAAGATCCTGACTTGGTACAATTCGTCGCTAACAAAAAAATCGGGTTAACTTCTTGCCCACTATCTAACGGATATGTTTCACCAGAAATGAAAGGCAAAGAAGTGTTGGAGTTATTGGCACAAGATGTGAAAGTTTCGATCCACTCGGATGACCCAGCGTACTTTGGCGGTTATATCGGAGATAACTACTATGCGATCGCAAAAAACTTTGATCTGACTAAAGACCAGGTTGTACAGTTGGCCAAGAACTCATTTGAAACATCGTGGATCAGTGATGAGAAAAAGGCTTTGTATTTAAAAGAAATTGATGAATATGTAGCTGCTAATTAAACAGAGCGTAGAAAAAATGAATGTGCTGGTGAAGTTAACTGAATATAGTCTACTGAATTTTGTAAATTGATTGAACTTAGAAAATAAAGACTGAAACGTAACTAGTTGTGCGAATCTAAAAGGGCCGTCGATTTTAACCATTTAGTTGGTTAAATCGACGGCCCTTAAATGTGTTTCAAAAGACTGAAGCCTTACTGTAACAACGATTGTGTTATTCTGGTTCTTCGCTTCGCTACGACCCAAAATAACACAATCATCGTTACAAATCGGCTTCAAAGCATCTTTTGTCTCACTCTCAATTAAACGTGTTCCAAAAGATTGAAGCCTTACTGTAACAATGATTCTTGTTCTTGTTTTTCGCTTCGCTACGACTCAAAATAATGCAACTATCGTTACAAATTAGCTTCAAAGTATCTTTTGTCTCACTTTTTATTTAGTTAACTATAGGTTTTTATAAACAGTTTTTCTTTGTACGAGCTTAACGATTTCAACGATCACGATCATCAAGACTACCGCGCCAAGGATCATTGACCATTGGGCCGCATTTAGAGGAGTTACGTGGAAAATATTATTAAAACCAGGAATAAAGATCGTAGCTGCTAACAGCAAGCCTGAACCTAAGATCGCCCAGTTAAAGAATTTGTTCTCAAATGTTTCTTTGCTGAAGATCGAGCGATGGATCGACTTACAGTTGAAGGCATGGCCAAGTTGCAACATCCCTAATGTAATAAATGACATTGTTAAAGCATCAGCGTGGATCATGTCTGAACCTGAATGCTCTGGATATAAGATCGCCAACAGGTAAACGCCAAGGGTCAAGAAACTTTCTAAGATCCCTTGGTAGATGATACTTGAACCGACACCATTTGAGAGGAAAGTTGATTTTTGACCTCGTGGTTTATGTTCCATAGCATCTGGTTCACCAACTTCAACACCTAAAGCGATGGCAGGGAAAGTATCAGTTACTAAGTTGATCCATAAGATATGCACAGGTAAGAAAATATCCCAATTGGCAAAGGTCATTAACGATAAGGTCAAGACTTCACCTAAGTTAGCGGATAAGAGATACTGAACAGCCTTTTGAATGTTAGCAAATACTTTTCGCCCCTCACGTACGGCTGTGATGATCGTCGCGAAATTATCATCGGCCAGCACGATATCGGCGGCTCCTTTAGAAACTTCAGTTCCTGTGATCCCCATTCCGACACCAATGTCGGCAGTCTTTAAGGCTGGCGCATCGTTCACACCGTCACCAGTCATTGCCACGATCTTATCGTGACTTTGCCATGCCTTAACGATCCGGACCTTGTGTTCAGGTGAAACACGCGCGTACACAGAGTACTGGTCAACATCTTTTTGGAGTTGTTCGTCAGACATTTCATCTAACTGACTACCAGTGATCACGCCTTGATCATCACCTTTTTCGATGATACCTAAACGAGTTGCGATGGCTTGCGCGGTTTCTTTGTGATCGCCCGTGATCATTAATGGCCGGATTCCGGCAGATTTAGCTTCGTTAACAGCTTCTTTAACTTCTGGTCGCTCAGGGTCGATCATCCCAGTCAAGCCAACAAAGATCAAATTATTTTCGTAAGCTTGTGAAGTTGCTTGGTCAGCGACTTTGTCGACTGGTTTGTAAGCATAAGCCAAAACACGTAAAGCACGGTGAGCTAAATCGCTATTGGTGTCGTTGATTTTTTGTCGATCTTCGTCAGTTATTTCACGCACTTCACCGTCAACGTTGATCTGAGTGGTATGATCTAGTAAAACATCAACAGCACCTTTAGTTAGACAATAAACTTCATTATCGTTATTTTTAACGATCGCACTCATTAACTTACGATCTGAATCGAAAGGAACAGAATCGAGCCGCTCATAATTATCCTTAACTTCTTTTAAATTATCATTTTTGTCGATAAAATATTGAATTAAAGCAGTTTCTGTAGGGTCACCGATCAAGCCATCCTTACTTTGTTGGCTGTCATTTGCCAGTATCATGATCGAGGCCATCCGTGATGAGAGTGGAAGTGAATAATCGCTGACTTTCATGAGCTTTTGGTTGGTAAAGATCTGCTCGACTGTCATTTTGTTTTGGGTCAAAGTTCCGGTTTTATCAGACGCGATGATCTCAGTGGTCCCTAAAGTTTCGACCGCTGGTAATTTACGTACCAAGGCATTTTCTTTTGACATCGTTTGTGTCCCAAGTGCTAGTGTGATCGTGACAATCGCAGGCAGACCTTCTGGAATAGCAGCCACGGCTAATGAAATTGCAGTTAGCAGCATGTCAAATGGTGTTTCACGTCCTGTTGCTGTTCCGAAAATAAAGATCACAGCGGCAATTACCAAGATCAAAATACTTAAGATCTTGCTGAGGTGGTCGATATTTTTTTGTAGTGGGGTCGTGGTTTGTTCAACACCTGAGATCATATCGGCGATCTGCCCGACTTGAGTATCCATCCCGATCCCAGTGACGATCGCTTCAGCGGTTCCGTAAGTCACATTGGTATTCATAAAGGCCATATTGTCTTGGTCGCCAATCCCGGGTTTTTCCGCTTCTAACACGTCGCTGTGCTTTTCAGTTGGAACAGATTCACCAGTTAAAGCAGACTCCTCGATCTTAAGGTTATGTGCCTCTATGATCCGTGCGTCAGCTGGAACCACATCCCCAGCTTCCAAAAGAATAATATCACCTAATGTGACTTCATTACTTTGGATCTGTTGGACCTGGCCATCTCGTCGTACGCGGGTATAAGGTGTTGTCATTTCTTGCAACGCATCGATTGCGTTTTCTGCCTTGGACTCTTGAAAAACTCCGAAAGCAGCGTTTAATACAACTACCAAGAAGATGATCAAGGCATCAGAAGCTTCGCCAATCAGTAAAGAAATGACCGTTGCGATCAGTAAGATGATGATCATCAGGTCTTTAAATTGATTGATGAATTTTTGCAGAATAGTGGTTCTTTTTTCACCAGCTAATTCGTTTTTACCGTTTTTTTGAAGTCTATCTTCTGCCTGCCTTTCTGTTAAGCCATCCGGTGTAACTTCAAATTTCTTTAGTACCTCTTGGGTGGTATCTTGATAGTAGTTTGCATTCAATCGCTGGACCTCCTTTAAAATTTGCTTGAATGTGTTTAATAACAAGGAACTACTGTCCTTAAAGTTATCCTACCATACGTATTAGATAAAAAGAAAATAATAGCATAAGAAAAATTCTAAAGTTTTAATTAATTGAACAATAACCAAAAAATACTGAAAAATAAGCACTATTTTGCACTTGTACTTAAAATAATTTAAAAAGAAAATTGTTTATTAATTTTAGATAGTTACATACCACGCAAAAAGAAGCGCACTTATTTTAGGCAAAAAGCGGCAAATTGTTTCCATAATGTAATAAAGTTGTGTAAGTTAAAATTTAGCAGGAACTAGGAGACTTTTGGAAAAAACTTGAAATTGTATGAAAATTTCGGTAAAATACTTCAGTGCATGATTATCTGAAGGGAGGAATTATAATGTCAAATAACGATCATATTGGTACAGCTAACGACCGTCGTAAGGTTAACCATACAAATGTTAAGAACCGTCGTAAACAACACCTTGCAGTACTTGATTTCTTAAAGAAACAAGAAGAAGCACAAAAGGCTGCTAAATAATTTCAGCATCGCTTGGCAAAGTGCCTAGTGGGGCTGACCTTAAGCGAGACCAATAGCACGGTGTTTCCGGCTCGAGCGGAATATCCGCGTTCTTAATTAAGGGGTTAGTTTCAATTAATTGAACAAATTGATAGCTCCACATGGGCCCAATTATTGAGCACATGTGGATTTATTTTTGCCCATAATTTGACATAAATAAGCCAATTTTTTGCAGTTTGCATTTTTTTAGTGCATACTTTTCCGGAGTATGGCTAAAAGTGACAATATTTGGAGTTAAAATTTACAACCACAGATAATCATTTCGAAAGGTTTAACAAGCACGACTTTTGCTATGTCGGGTCTGTTACATACATTTTGAAGCCACAAGAGATAGGAGAATTAGGTAATGAGTGTTTTAGAAGTTGAACATCTATCAATGGCTTTTGCGGATAAACAGTTATATGAAGATGCATCATTTCGTTTAAATAAAGAAGATCACATGGGAATCATTGGTCAAAACGGTGCGGGTAAATCGACACTGATCAAATTATTGACCGGAAGTGAGCTTCCCGATGAAGGAACGATCAAGTGGCAAAATAAAGCTACAGTTGGGTACTTGGATCAGTACGTTAAAGCTGGTGCCGGACAGACGATCGAACAATTTTTGCATACAGCTTTTGCTTATTTGTTCAAGTTAGCTGACCGTCAGGCACAGTGTTATGCACAGTATGCAGAAGAGCAAAAAGACGAATTGTTAGAAGAGGCCGGCAAGATCCAAGAAAAATTGGAAGCGGCTGACTTTTACGAAGTTGATACGAAGATCTCTCAAGTTATGACAGGCTTGGGCATTGATCAAATAGGGACCAACAAACAAGTCAGTGAATGTTCTGGTGGACAGAGGTCTAAAATTATTTTAGCTAAGTTATTGCTTGAAGAACCAGACGTTTTGTTACTCGATGAACCGACTAACTATTTGGATACGGAACACATCGAATGGTTGACTAACTACTTAAATAACTTCGAAGGTTGTTTTATGGTTATTTCCCATGATTTTGATTTTCTAGAAAAAATCACCAACTGTATTATTGATGTGGCATTCGGTAAGATCATTAAATATACAGGGAGTTTCCGTTCAGCAGTTAAGCAAAAAGAGGTCAAAAAAGAAGTTCAACGGAAAGCTTATGAAAAGCAACGTCAACAGATCGAAAAGGATGAAGATTACATTCGTCGAAATAAGGCTGGTACACGGTCGACGATGGCGAAATCGCGGCAAAAACGTTTGGACAAAATGGAACGGATCACACCGCCAAGTGACAATTTACAGGCACATTTTAACTTTCCATACGTTAATTTAATGTCATCAGAAGTTTTGACGGTGCAAAATCTGTCAGTTGGATACAAAAGTCCATTATTAGCCCCCGTGACTTTTTCAATGTCACATGGTGAAAAAATTGTCCTAAAAGGATTTAATGGTGCGGGTAAGTCGACTCTGATCAAATCGATCTTAGGCCAGATCCCTGTCTTTGGTGGAACCGCGAAGTTTGTGGACGCGGCTAAGGTGTCTTATTTTGATCAGGATCTGGTTTGGGATGACCCTAATATCTCGCCTTTGCAAACTATTCAAAATCAGTTTCCTAAGTTGGAACCAAAAACGATCCGTCAACGGTTAGCCCGGGCCGGTTTGAATGCTTCCAATGCCATGAAACCGATGAAACTGTTAAGTGGTGGGGAACAAACTAAGGTCAAGTTATGTGCGTTGGAATTAGTTCCCAGCAATTTTATTATCATGGACGAACCGACTAACCATTTGGACGATGAGACCAAACATGCGTTACGCGACGCTTTACAAGAGTTTCAAGGCAATGTCTTGTTAGTGACTCATGAGCCTGATTTTTATGACGGCTGGGTCGACAAGATCTTTGATGTGGCAGCCGCACGGATTTAAATAGTAATTTTACAATTGAGACAGTACTTGACAACTTTTTCTAAAATTTAGGCCAAAAAAATGCTAGGCAGTTTTTTAACGAGATCACGACTGAACGCAAGTCACGAAAAGAAGCGTTCAGTTCAAGCCCAACTGAACGTAAGTCACGGAAAGGAACGTTTAGTTCAAGTTCAACTGAACGTAAGTCGTCAAAAGGAACGTTCAGTTCAAGTCCAACTGAACGTAAGTCAAAAACATGCCACTGTTATCAGAATTTCTCAAATTATTACGTCACTTTTTTCAACGGTGTTGTTGCTGTCGACTATCAAAAATATCGTAGTTTTGGTTTTACCCATGGTGCCTATCTTTTGGAACACGTTTAAGGGGCCGTCGATTTAACCCATTTAATGGGATAGATCGACGGCCCCTTTTAGGATTGGAAAGCTAGTTTTGTCCCAGCCCTTTTTTGCTTCCCTGATAAATTTTCATAGGTTGAGGTCAGTAGACAGCTAAATGGTTGACTAAAATTTTGAATGCGCTTACGCTATTTGAAGAAACTGCAATTAACTTAAAGGAGGAATTTATGATGCATTGTTTTCACGGTAAGCATACATATCAGCTTGCCTTAGCCGCTTTGTCAACGGTCGTGGTACTTGGTGGTGCTTTTTGTGTGGTACAACAGCAAGCAACAAGCGTGGAAGCCAAAGCAGTCCCGTCCGCACAGATCAATGACCTGCCGATCACTGATGAACAATATCGTGATGCTTCGGCTAGTGACTTGGCTCAAATGATCCGCGATGGCAAAGTGACTAGCCAACAGTTGATCAAGCACGCTTCAGCTTTGGTTGAGCAAGAAGATCCTGATTTAAACGCGGTCATTAGTCTACGTGAAGATAAGGCGCTTAAAGAAGCGGGTGCCATGAAAGATACGGGTCAGCCATTTTACGGTGTTCCGATATTGATCAAGGGTTTAGGGCAACAACTAAAAGGTGAGTCGAACACGAATGGTTTGAAACCATTGAAGGGTAAAACAGCAGACCAAACCTCAGACTATGTCAAGCGCCTGCAGTCGTTAGGCTTCGTGGTCATTGGGCAAACGAATTATCCTGAGTTAGGTCTGACAAATGTGACTAAGTCTAAACTCTATGGTGATGCACATAATCCGTGGGATCCTAAGTACAATACGGGTGGTTCATCTGGTGGCGGTGTTGCTAGCTTAGCCAAAAGCATCGTCCCCGTTACGACCGGAAATGACGCGGGCGGTTCGTTGCGGATCCCAGCTTCTTGGTCGGGTGTGATCGGACTGAAACCGACCCAAGGTGTGATCGTAGGTGACGACACTGTGCCTTCATCGGTTAACTTTGCAAATGCTAAAAATGTGCCGGACCTCAAAAAATATTTTGATGGCATGATCAACGAAGACAATCGAGATGAATTGGTCAAAGAACCAACACAAGATCTAAAAAAATATCCAATTGCTTACTCGACTAAGTCGCCAGTTGGGACTAAAGTCAGCAAAGATGCTATAAAAGCTGTTAAGCAAACGGTCAAATTCTTACGTGCTCAAGGTTATACGGTAGTTAAAAAAGATGCACCAGTCGATGGTGAAAAATTGATGAAGACTTATTACAAGGAATCAACGCCGTCTGGCACTAGTGCTAATAAGTTGATCAAAGAAAAGACTGGCAAGAATATGAAATATAAGGACGTTTCACCAATGACATGGGCTTTGTATCAGGCTGACAAAAAACAGCCAAAATCAACTGAAAAACAGATCACTAAAGAAAACGAGCTGGTTGACCGGCAAATGACAGATTTTCATAAAAAATATCCGCTATATTTAACGCCGACAACAGCAAAAACAGATGCTAAAAACAGTGATCCGGCCTATTTACCCAAATACACTAAGCGCTTGCATCAGATCTCTAAGTTAGATCATAAAGAACAGATCCAGTTGATTTATGATGCGTGGATGCATGGTTTGGCCAAAACGCCATTTACTCAGTTAGCAAATGTTTCTGGTGAACCAGCTCTGAGTTTACCGACCTATGTTTCTAAAAAAGGGTTACCTTTAGGTGTCCAATTTGAAGCGGCTAAGGGACAAGATCAATTATTGTTAGAGATCGGTCAGTTATTCCAAGATAAAGGGCAGTTACAATTTTTAGATGGTTATCTAGCCGACAAATAGTTGGCTCTTGAAACTACGAAAAAATTCTGGATGATTTTGTAATCACTGTGAAAAATACTAACTTTAGGCCATTTTTTATATTTTTGCTACAATTAGTTTAAGGAGGTCTCCTGTTATGATGAATAAAATAATAAAAGAAACCGTGAGATTTTTTATTATCTTTTTGTTAGCTTATGCCATTGGCAGCTATTTCTCAGGTACTTTCAACTGGACCAATGTACTAATTGTTTCAGTAGTGGCTGGTATTTTTTATGGGATTTTCCGTGGACTCTTATTACGTTTTCAAAATAAATGATTTTTTCTTTATTGGTGGGTCAAACACAACTATACTAATTCACCGCTTTCTTGGCTGATCGTGTAGGGATCTAACTAAGCGAAAATGATGGATAGGACTATCAGATTTATTTGAAAGTTTGGTAAAAATATTCGATTTTTATTGCCGGAAACTTCTAAGTGAGTTTAGAATGGGTAAATTATGAGAATTGCTAGTCTTTGTCAAATTCATTTGCATAAGATGCTAAAATGAAAGCAGACAATAACTTAAATAAAGGAATGATTTGAATGAATGAGAGCGCATGTACAACGATCTTAGTCGGAAAAAAAGCCAGCATTGATGGGTCAACGATGATTGCCCGCAATGATGACACTTTTTTGCCGTTGACTCCACAACGTTTTGTGATGCAGCCGGCAGTCTCTGGTCGCAAGGAAACTTTGGAATCTAACATGAATGGTTTCAAGGCGCCTTTGCCAGAATCCGGATACAAAACAACATTTACCCCTAACGTGGAAGTTGACAAATGGGGTGTCTTTAATGAAACATCGATCAACGAAAAAAACGTTGCGATGTCTTCAACTGAATCAGTTTATGGTAATGAGCGTGCACTTGCTTATGATCCATGGGTAAAAGATGGTTTGGCAGAAGATTCATTACAAACGATGGTTGCACCCTATATTGATTCTGCACGTGGCGGTGTCAAATACTTGGGTGATCTGATCAAAGAATATGGTTCACCTGAAGGCAATGGTATTTTATTATCGGATGCTGATGAAGTGTGGTATATGGAGATCGTTACTGGTCACCACTGGGCAGCTACACGTATCCCAGATGATGCTTATGCGATCGCAGCTAACCAAGTTGCTCAAGATCACATCGATTTTAATGATCCTGATAATTACATGTGGTCTGATGGTTTACAAGAATTTGTGGCAAAGCATCATTTAAATCCATCAAAAGATAGCTTCAATTTCCGTCGCATTTTTGGGACTGACAACGAAAAAGACCGCCACTATAACACCCCACGTGTCTGGTATGGTCAACGTTGCTTTAACCCTGAAATACAGCAAGATCCACAAAGCAGCAACTTGCCATTTATCTGTCATGCTAGCCGTTTGTTGTCAGTGGAAGACTTAGAAAATGTTTTGAGTTCCCACTACAATGAAACACAATATGATCCATTGGGCCATGGTTGTGAAGCTGACAAGAAGAAGTTCCGGCCGATCTCATTGAACAGAACACAAAACTCACATGTTTTGCAAATTAGGAATGACGTTCCAAAAGAACAGTCAGCTTTGATGTGGATCTGTTTTGGTGTACCAACATTTACACCATACGTACCTTTTTATAGCAACGCTAATGATACTGACCGCTCATGGAGTGAGACATCACGCGATTACAATATCAAAGATGCTTACTGGATGTACCGGACATTGTCGATGCTAACTGAAGCTCATTATTCTAACTTCTTGCAAGAAAATCGTGATTATTTAACGGATGCTAAGGAACAACAACACCGTTTGATCGCAGAAACTGATAAGCATGCAGCTGAATTGTCAGGCCAGGAATTAGTTGATTACCTGACAGAAAGAAACCATGAAATGGTTGCTGACATGCGTGACCGGACGATGAATGAGATCGGTAATTTTGTCAAACAAGGATTACAATTATCGAAATTAACGTTCAACATGGACGCTAACCTATAGGATCAAAATAGAGGTCTGATCAAGATGGTCAGGCTTCTTTTTATGCTAAAATAATTATGAAAATAGCAAATAAGCGGAGGATAGTATATGGATAATAGTAAAGCCATCAAGGAGAATTTAGAAAACTGGAATGATCGCGCAGATGTTCATGCTAACGGAGGTTATGGTAACTTAAATGAATTTGCCAAAGATCCGCAAGAAATCACGGGGACTGTTCAACGTGATCTGGCAGTCCTTAAGCCGTTTTTACCAAATAATTCTGTGGCTGGTCAACGTTTACTTCACTTACAATGTCACATCGGTAATGATACAGTTAGCTGGTGGAGGTTAGGAGCAAAATCAGTTTGCGGGCTTGATTTTTCACC
>DXAP01000064.1 GCA_019116985.1 Candidatus Ligilactobacillus excrementavium
TGGCTGCGATGGTAATGTTATTTGTCAAACTGTCAGATATTTCACTTGGCTTTTTTATCAAAGGTGTTAGACCTTTGATCTGGCTGATCTTATTTACAGTTTTATTGCAGATCTTCTTTTCTAGTGGTGGGGAAGTTTTCTGGCATTGGGGGCCATTTACGATCACTGATCAGGGTTTGATCAATGGTGTTTTTGTCTTTTGTCGTTTCGTGTTGATCATTTTTATGTCGACATTATTAACATTGACGACTACACCGATTGAGATCTCAGACGGCTTAGAGTCGCTGTTGAAACCTCTGACTAAGATCAAAGTACCAGTATATGAAATTGCCTTGATGTTATCGATCGCCTTACGTTTTGTGCCGACATTGATGGATGAAACAACTAAGATCATGAATGCACAACGAGCCCGTGGGGTCAACTTCGGAGAAGGAAACTTAATGAAACAGATCAAATCGGTGATACCTTTATTGATCCCGCTATTTGTCAGCTCGTTTAACCGTGCAGAAGATCTGGCAACTGCGATGGAAGCGCGAGGCTATCATGGCGGTGAAGGTCGGACAAAATATCGCAAACAAGAATGGCGTAAAAATGATACGCTGGCTGTGATCTTATTCATAGCTTTGACTGTTACACTGATTTTTTTACGTAATTAATTGGCGCGATAAAAATAGTTTATTTAGTAAAGGAATTAAAAATGACAAGTCGTTATAAAATAACTATGGCTTATGACGGGACCCATTTTGCGGGATTTCAAAGCCAGCCTGAGCAGCGAACAGTTCAATCGGTACTGGAAAAAGCAGTTAATAAAATGAGCAAATTAGATGAGTACATTACTATTTTTGGTTCGGGACGTACCGATTCAGGCGTGCATGCCTTGGGACAAGTGGCTCACTTTGATTTTCCCCACGATATGCCAGCTGACTCTATGTTACGTGGCTTGAATAGCATGTTGCCGTTAGATATCGAGATCGTTGACTGTCAGATCGTACCAGAGACTTTTCATGCAAGATATGAAGCACATGCTAAAAGGTACATGTACCGAGTCTCACGTTCATGGTTCATTGATCCATTCAAGCGTTTGTACACGGGGCATTATAAATATCCGCTGGACGTTGAAAGAATCAAGCAAGCTATGCCAGATCTAGTGGGGACACATGATTTCAGCAGCTTCGTGGCTTCAGGTAGTCAAACTAAATCTCATGTTCGCACGATCTACGAAGCCACCGTAGAAGATGATCCGGCTAATAATGAGTTAGTGTTTGAGTTTTGTGGAAATGGTTTTTTGTATAACCAAGTGCGGATCATGGTGGCAACTTTGTTAGAGATCGGCAATGCTAGAAGACCTGTTCACGATTTTTTACGTTTGTATGATGTGAAAGACCGTAATCAAGCACGTGAAACTGCTCCAGCTAGTGGTTTATACTTGAAGGAAGTTTATTATGGTCAACAAGCCCAGGAGATCGTAGCAAATGCTCACTTGCAAAATCAAGGGCTGAGAAGTAAAATGGATTCACAAATTAAGTGAAAAAAGTTATCTTTTTACCGGTTTTTATTTGACTAGCGGTCAAAAAAATCGTACTATAGTACATGGTATTGTTTGCCCCACAGTAGGCCCCGTTAACTTATTGTTTGTCAAACAAGCATCATAAATGGAGGAAATAAACGTGCGTACAACATATTTAGCAAAATCAGGCGAAGTAGAACGTAAATGGTATGTCGTTGACGCTACAGATGTCCCTTTGGGTCGTTTGTCAAGCGCAGTTGCAACTATCTTACGCGGTAAAAATAAGCCAACATATACACCAAACGTTGACACAGGTGACTTTGTGATCATTATCAATGCTGACAAGGTTGCTTTGACAGGTAAGAAAGCTTCTCGTAAGGTATACTATCATCACACATTACATCCAGGTGGTTTAAAGGAACGGACTGCTGGTGATTATCGTGAAAATGACCCAGAGAAGTTACTTGCACTTTCAATTGGAGGCATGCTTCCAAAAGGTACTCTTGGCCGTCAACAACTCAAGAAATTACACGTATATCGCGGTGCAGATCACAAGCATGCAGCACAGAATCCAGAAGTTTTGGATATCAATAAATTAGTCTAGGAGGAATTTGAAAGTGGCTCAAGTACAATATAATGGCACAGGCCGTCGTAAAAATTCCGTTGCTCGTGTTCGTTTGGTACCCGGTACTGGTAAGATCACGATGAACGGCAAAAGTGTAGAAGAATATGTTCCATTTGCTAACTTGATCGAAGTTATCAAGCAACCATTTGGTGTTACAGAAACAGCTGACCAATATGACGTTTTAGTTAACGTTAACGGTGGTGGCTATGCAGGACAAGCTGGAGCAGTCCGTCATGGTATTGCTCGTGCTTTGTTGCAAGTTGACCCAGAATTCCGTGGTGTTTTAAAGCGCGCAGGTCTTTTGACTCGTGACCCTCGTATGAAGGAACGTCGCAAGCCAGGCTTGAAGAAAGCTCGTAAGGCTCCACAGTTCTCAAAACGTTAATCAAATTATCGTTTGGGCAAAAAGCATTCTCCTTTGGAGGGTGCTTTTTTTTAGGAAAAAAATGGCGCGATCAGTAAATTTTTTTAGCAAAAATGATGCTGTTATTCGTGAAAATTTTAACCAAAAAGTGTACACTGAAACTAGTGGTAGAAAATATGACATGGTCCATTGAATCAAGTGTGGCTGCTGCTATTTTCGTGAATGAAGCCCGTAATTTGAGCGTCTAAATAAGAGGAGGAAGATGCATGCGTCCGTTACAAGAACAAATAATTGCGCAACTAAAAGTGCAGCCAAAAATCGACCCACAAACAGAAATTCGTCGTTCGATCGATTTTTTGAAGGAATATCTGCAGAAACATTCATTTCTAAAAACGTTAGTATTAGGGATCTCAGGTGGACAAGATTCAACGCTTGCTGGAATTTTATGTGAACAAGCAGTTAGTGAATTGCGTGACCAAACTGGTGACCAGGATTATAAGTTTATCGCTGTACGTTTACCTTACGGTGACCAGGCAGATGAACAAGATGCCTTAGATGCTATTGATTTTATGCAAGCTGATCAAACAGTACGTATCGACATTAAAGATAGTTCTGATGCCATGGTTGCTGCTGTAGAAGCTAATCAATTAACTGTCAGTGACTTTAATAAAGGGAATATTAAGGCTCGTGCGCGGATGATCGCTCAGTATGCTGTTGCTGGTGCTTGTTCTGGGACTGTCGTTGGGACTGATCATGCGGCGGAGGCTGTGACTGGTTTTTATACTAAATTTGGTGATGGTGGTGCTGACATTACACCTCTTTGGCGTTTAGACAAGCGACAAGGAAAAGCAATGTTGGCATATTTGAAGGCACCTAAACATTTGTATGAAAAAGTTCCAACTGCTGATTTGGAGGAAGATCGTCCAGCTTTGCCAGATGAGTTAGCTTTAGGAGTCACTTACACGCAGATCGACGATTATTTGGAGGGTAAACAAATCGATGATGTTGCTGCTAAAAAAATCGAAGACTGGTATTTGAAGACTCAGCATAAGCGTCATTTACCGATCAACGTTTATGATGACTTTTGGAAATAACTGAATCAATTAAACAGAGTGGGACAAAAGATGCTTTGAAGCCAATTTGTAACGGCAATCGCATTATTTTGGGTCGTAGCGAAGCGAAAAAAACAGAACAACGCAATCGTCCTTACAGTAAGGCTTTAATCTTTTGGAACACATTTAAGGGTCGTCGATTTAACTCATTTTAATGGGATAGATCGACGACTCTTTTTGGATCGCACAGCTAGTTATGTCCCAGTTCCTTTTTAGTACGTGTGTTTAAAACTGGCGGTCTGTTAAATGATCGTGACTCCGTGCTATACTAGAAATAAGAATTTTTGAGACTGTACTAGCTAGGGCTTTTCACGTCCCCAGTTGAAAAGTAAATAAGTTGAAATATGATATAATATTTCAGCTTGTTATTTTATAAGGAGGAACCACAATTTGAAGAAAAAAGCGGATCTAGGTAAGTATTTACAAACGATCACAGATATCCTTCAGTCTACTGAAGATATGGGAGGCGACTTAAATCCATATTTTGATTTAGCAAATGGAATGGTCACTGAAAGTAAACAATTAACTGCGGACCAATTCGCACAGATCCAGGAAAGCTTTAGC
>DXAP01000065.1 GCA_019116985.1 Candidatus Ligilactobacillus excrementavium
CGTATCGCTACGCTCCGGGCACGCACCAGCCTCCCAGCCAAACACTTTAATCTAGTTATTGAAGTATAAAAAAGAACCCTACCATAAAGATAGAGTTCTCAGGACCATCAACACCATTTGACAAAGTCCCAATTAAAGATCATGCTTTGTCATTTTTATATAATCATTATATTTTCTATTTTTTCGCTGGTTTCTTAGCCGCGTCGATCAACCCATCATTGATCACTTTTGCATATAATCGATCACCAGCAGCACGTCCGGCAAAATGAACACCATCGGTCCCATCAAACACCTCTGGATGTTGCGGTGCTATCTTTCCCCAATCAGCAATAGTGATCCAATCATACTTATCCGGCAGAGTCCGTTCAAATTGTGCCAACTTAGTGGAGTTCCACGAAGCCGTAGCTGTTTTGTCATAAGGTGTCATGAAAACTAATTTATGTCCTGGTTTCAAGTCAGCGATGATTTTTTTGGCTTGTTGTTCATAATCATTAAGCGAATTGGTCCCGACACAAACCACGACAAATTCACGTAGAGTATTATTTTTCTGTTGTTCAACCATCACTTCATGGGCTTGATTCAACTTGCGGTCCCCTTCAGCATCAACCACAGCATCAGCTACATGTGGTTCCAAGTATCGTCTTGTCCCGAGTGTCACACTATCTCCAATGATCGAAACACCCGGCGGTAACTTATACTTAGCAGCCGTACTCTTTTTATTATGTCCCCGGTAGTCATTCGTATCCGTCTTTTGCTTAGTAGCGGGTTTCTTTTTGGGCGGCTGAACTTGCGCCATGACAGTGTCTTTAGCACTCTTAACGCCATCCGCATCCTGATAGATTCCACCGATCCACAAGTTTCTTTCCAATTTCGACATCCGTGGGGCATTATGGGCCGTCACGCCAGTTATTACTAACAAGACTGCGAGCAGTGCGGTGAGCGGTAAAGTAAGTGCTTTACCCGACACCCGTTGGCCAAATAAATGTCCCCGTCGTCCAGCAATCAATGGCTCAACTAAATAATAAGAAAAAGCGGCGAACAAAAAACTTAAAACTGTCGTCCAAATTGCCGCCCAACCATTGCTCATCCGATGCGAAAAGATCACATATAAAGGCCAGTGATATAGATACACACTATATGAACAATCTGCCAAGAAACCAAACAGCCACGGTTCTTTGATATTGGGCGTTTTTTCGTGCAAGATCCGTGCCCCTAAGATCATCACCAGCGCTAACAGGACTGCTAAAACCATCCCGTATGGATAAGTAAACGCCGCACTAAAATCTAACTTGAAAGTAATGATCAATAAACCGACCAAACCTGCTAACATCAACAAAACAGCGCTAAAAGCAGTCCATTTTTCTTTTACTTGGCGGGCAAATGAAGCAGGCAGAGTTGCGATACCTGTTAAAGTAGCAAGAACAGCTCCAAGAAAAAAAGGAAAACAATGCGTTAAGCTCGAGAAATACACTGGTGAAAAATCCTTTAAACCTTGCCCACCGATTTTCATCCCCACAATACTAGCAATAGCAAAAAAAGCCGAAACTAGCAAGATTATTATTCGAAAGCTTTGCGTTTTTTTGCGATGACCACCAGAAACAAAATGGATCGCCTTTGAAAACAAATAGACTATAAATCCCCAAATAATATAGAAATGCATTTCAACGGCCAACGACCAAGTATGGACAAATAAATGCGGGATAAAATTATTTTCATAGCTTCCACCTGTCGCGATTTCAAAATAGTTAGTCACAAAACCAAACGCCGCTGCGATCTGCTTACCGATCCCCGTAATAAAGTCAGACCCAACTAAATAAGTAAACGGGATCACGATCAGGACTGATAAGATCAATGGCGGTACGATCCGGTAAAAACGCCGTTGATAAAAACTTTTTAGACCAAACGCCCCACTGGAGGAAAACTCATCGATCATCAATGAAGTGATCAAGAAGCCTGAAAAAGCAAAGAAGACATCGACCCCGACAAAACCGCCAGGGTAAGTATTTTGAAAGAAATGATAACCTAATACTAAAAATAACCCAGTGATCCGTACAAGGCTAAACCACTTAATCTTGAGTCTTTTTGGTTTGTTTAAAGTTTCCATTCGCAAACACTCCTTGATAGATTTTGTCATTTTTGGTGGTTAATTTCCCCTGTCCGGTCACTTGTCCCTTAGAAAAATGGCCCTTAAACTGCCAACCCTTATTTGATTTAAAAGTTCCTTGACCATCGAAACGACCATCTTTAAAATGTCCGCGATACTTGTCACCATTCTTTAATTTCAAACTACCCTGCCCATTGAATTTATCTTTAAACACTTGACCATCGTATACTATCTTTCCGTGATCAAGAATATAATGTTCATCAGTAACACGTGCCGGTTTTAACGCGATCCAGGCAAAAACAATGATCACAATGACTGTTATAAGTTCAGCGATTACTCTAATTTGTTTAGCTTGCATGTGTTGACCTCCATCCTTATCCTTGGCGGTTTTAGCATTTTTTAAAGTCAATTTAATAATACCAAACTCCCATTGTTTTAGCCATTAAAATAACGTTTTGTTGAGTTAGGTTGCCTAATTTCTTTAGAGCGGATCTACTATTTAATTTTAGTTTCTTTTGTTCCTTGAACTTACGCAAACCAGCATAGATCACGAAAAAAAGTGTGCTTTCCCCCAAACTCGGAGAAAACACACAACTTCTAATTATTTTCTTGGACTTTTTGTGCTAAATATTGGCTAAGAGCCTTTTTAGGTTTGTAGCCAGTAATTTTTTCTTTAGCCACACCATCTTTAAATAAAATCAAAGTGGGAATACTCATCACGTTGTATTCTTGTGCCAAATCTTGTTGTTCTTCGACATCAAGTGAAGCAAATTCAACCTTACCATCAAAGTCTTCTTCCAGCTCTTCTAACACTGGTTCCAACATATGACACGGTCCACACCAATCTGCCCAAAAATCCACCAACGTCAAACCAGTAGCGGTGACTTCTGACAAATTGTCCGCAGTAATTTCGACTGCCATTCCATTACCTACTTTTCATTAAAAATAAATTTATTGATGATCTCGACCAGCGGATCATTATTGTTATCCGTTTGGGTCACATAGTCTGCTTCACTTTGCAGATAGTCTTGCCCATTTGCGACACTGATACCTAAACCAGCAGCTTTGATCATTGGTAAGTCATTGTTGTTATCACCCACTGCGATCACTTCGCTTGGCTTGATCCCTAATTTTTCGGCCAATGCCATAGTTGCTTGTCCTTTATCAGCTGATGGATCGTTAAATTCAATATAACGACCTGAAGAAAAACTAACATTCAAGGCAAACTTAACATGTTCATGCACATAGTCTTGCACAGAGATCCGCCGTGCTTCTTCATCAATATTGAAAATGATTTTAGTGATCGGTGTATCCTGCAAGAACTTAATATCAGTTCCACGGATAATATGCCAATCCTTGACCCGACCAGTTAAATAGTCTTTTTCATCTTCGTTGAGGTTCCAAATATATAAATCATCAACGGTATAAACGTGGACACACACATTTTCTTGCATCCCGATCTCAAAGATCTGTTCAACGATCTCAAATGGTAAAGGATTGACTTGTAAGATTTGATTTTCCTTATTTTCGACGATCACAGCACCATTATTTGAGATCACATACTCATCGGGCTTTTGGCTCAAACCCAGATCGATCAAGTTATGTTGAATACTCATAAATCCACGCCCAGTATTAGGAACAAAATGTACCCCAGCTTCACTCGCCTTTTTGATAGCATCGATCGTTTTGGGCGTTATTTTTTTATTATCATTCAACAAAGTTTCGTCCATATCACTTGTAATTAGTTTATACATTGAACATCCAACTTTCTTTATTTGATCAAAGGACCATCTTCATTAGCAACAGTATTAACTACTGCCTTATAATATCAATTTATCGTACTTCTGCTGACAATTCAAGTTTCACCCACTATATTAGTCTAGACCATTTTTGTAACACTTCCTCATT
>DXAP01000066.1 GCA_019116985.1 Candidatus Ligilactobacillus excrementavium
GTTGGTCGTTCGAGGTTTAAGTAGTTTTATGGATCAGATGCTTACTCGACAAGCAACGGAGGAAAAATTAACCTCTCTATTTGGAGGTAGACGTTGCTTAGTTGTACCTGGTGATAGTGATGAAGATGAAACAGCGAATTATGCGATGGGGCAGACTGTAAATGAAATTTTACAGGCTTTGTTACCCGAAGGACATAATATTATTGCTGTAATGGGTGGCACGACCATGGTCGCAGTTGCCCAGTCATTGAATTCAGAACTGTCTACCAGTCGAGATTTAATGTTTGTTCCGGCCCGTGGTGGTATTGGAGAACGGGTGGATGTTCAGGCTAATAATATTTGCGCCCAGATGGCAAATCGTACTAAAGGCGAACATCGAGCACTTTATGTTCCTGAACATGTCAGCGAGAAAACTTATGATCCGCTACTTCGCGAACCTGCTGTTCAAGAAGTGATCAGCATGATCAAGCAAAGTAATGCGGTGATCCATAGCATCGGACAAGCAATACCAATGGCACAAAGACGTTCAATGTCTAAAAGTGCAATTGATCTGCTTAAGAAAAAAGGTGCTGTCGGGGAAGCATTTGGATATTTCTTCAATGAAAATGGAGAAGTGATTCAAAAACTTTCACGAATTGGATTGCAATTAGAGGATCTCGTGTCGATGAAGTGTGTTGTTGCCGTGGCTGGTGGGACTTCTAAAGGCCACGCGATCGCAGCATACATGAAACTTGCTCCTAGTCAGACATATTTGATTACTGACCAGGGGGCTGCTAACGTGATTTTAAAAGGGTAGTGTTTAGCCGCATTACTTTTTAAAATAAATTTTTTATTTCCTAAAGGAGGAAAATTTTAGTATGACTACTAAAGTAGGTATTAATGGCTTTGGCCGTATCGGCCGTTTGGCATTCCGTCGTATTGCCGCAACATCAAAGGACTTGGAAGTTGTTGCAATTAATGATTTAACTTCACCAGCAATGCTCGCTCATTTGTTGAAGTACGATACAGCTCATGGTCAATTTGACGCTGAAGTTTCCGCAACAGATGACGCACTTGTAATTGATGGCAAGAAGATCCCTGTATATGCAGAAGCAGACGCACACAACATTCCTTGGGTTAAGAATGACGGCGTAGAATTAGTACTTGAATCAACAGGTTTCTATACTTCTACAGAAAAAGCATCTGCTCACTTGGACGCAGGCGCAAAACGTGTTCTTGTTTCAGCTCCAGCTGGCGACATGAAGACAATTGTTTACGGTGTTAACGATGACATCATGTCAGCTGATGACAAGATGGTTTCAGCTGCTTCATGTACAACAAACTGCTTGGCACCTCTTGCAAAGGCTGTTAACGATGCATTTGGTATCAAAGCAGGTACAATGACAACTGTTCATGCTTACACAGCTACACAGATGGTACAAGATGGCCCTGACAAGAAGGGTAACGTTCGTAATGCTCGTGCTGCTGCACAAAACACAATTCCTCATTCAACTGGTGCTGCTAAAGCTCTTGGCTTAGTTGTTCCTGAATTGAACGGCAAATTGGATGGCCATGCACAACGTGTTCCAGTTATCACAGGTTCATTGACAGAATTGGTTACAACTTTGAATAAAGAAGTTACAGCTGACGAAGTTAACGAAGCTATGGCTAAAGTTACAGAAAACAACGAATCATTTGGTTACAATGACGATGGCATTGTTTCATCTGACATTATCGGTACAACATTTGGTTCAGTATTTGACCCAACACAAACACAAGTTGTTGGTAGTGGTGATGGCCAAGTTGTTAAGACTGTTGCTTGGTACGATAACGAATCAGGCTTTACAGCTCAAATGATCCGTACACTTGAAAAATTTGCTAGCATGCTTTAATATTCAAATTTAATTTGAATATTACGCCTGTGTGGCGCTAATTAAGGCGGGGGGAGGCAAAACTCTCTCCGCTTTTTCTTTGAAATAAGCAAAGAGTTTCAGAAGCTTTATATTTTACAATTTTAATATTTGTTTTTCTGAACTCTGGAGATAAATCAATGGAGGGTTTTCAATGGCTAAATTAACAGTTTCAGATCTTAATGATCTTAAAGGAAAAAAAGTCTTGATCCGTGTTGACTTTAATGTTCCTTTGAAAGACGGTAAAATCGGTGATGACAACCGGATGGTAGCTGCACTTCCAACTATTAAATATGTTACAGAACATGGTGGTAAGGCGATCTTGTTCTCACATCTTGGCCGTGTTAAAAAGGAAGAAGACAAGAAAGAATTGACATTGCGTCCAGTTGCTCAGCATTTAGCTGAATTACTCGACAAACCTGTTACATTCGTTCCTGTAACACGTGGACCTCAATTAGAAGAAGCAATCGATAAATTATCTGACGGCGATGTATTGTTAGTTGAAAATACTCGTTTTGAAGACTTAGATGGTAAAAAAGAATCAGGTAATGATCCTGAACTTGGCAAGTACTGGGCTTCACTTGGTGACGTTTATGTCAATGATGCCTTTGGTACAGCTCACCGTTCACATGCTTCAAACGTTGGTATTGCAAGTAACATGGATCAAGCCGCTGCAGGTTTCTTGCTAGAAAAAGAAATCAAATTCTTGGGTAATGCTGTAGACGATCCTAAACATCCATTTGTTGCTATTCTTGGTGGTGCTAAGGTTTCTGATAAGATCGGTGTTATCGATCACTTGTTATCTAAAGCCGACAAAGTTATTATCGGTGGTGGTATGACATATACGTTCTATGCTGCTAAAGGTATTAAGATCGGTAATTCTCTTGTTGAAGAAGACAAAATCGACCTTGCTAAACAAATTATTGACAAAGCAGGCGACAAATTAGTTTTGCCAATTGATAATGTTGTTGCACCAGAATTCAAGAATGATGCTCCTAGTGAAGTTGTTGAAGGTGACATTCCTGAAGGTCAGATGGCCTTGGATATTGGACCTAAGTCAATTGAATTGTTCAAGGATACTTTAAAAGATGCTCAGACAGTTGTTTGGAACGGACCAATGGGTGTGTTCGAAATGAGTAACTTTGCTAAAGGAACTCTTGAAGTTGGTAAATTCTTAGGTACTTTGACAGACGCATCAACGATCGTTGGTGGTGGTGATTCAACTGCTGCTGTTAAGGAACTTGGTGTTGGCGACAAGCTTTCACATATTTCTACAGGTGGCGGTGCATCTCTTGAGTATCTTGAAGGTAAAGAATTACCTGGAATTGCTGCTGTTTCCAATAAATAAGTTAGTGAAATAAAAAATTTATTATAATTGCGAGTACTTGCTTTGCCCGCAATTATTTTTTTGAAGGAGAGGTATAATTTTATGCGTACACCAATTATTGCAGGTAACTGGAAATTAAACATGAACCCAGAACAAACTGCTGAATTTGTTAAGGCTGTGAAAGATCAATTACCAACTGATGGTAGTGTTGAAGCTGTTATCGGTGCACCTGCCGTTGACTTGCCTGCTTTGCTTGAAAATGCAAAGGGATCAAGCCTTAAAGTTGCTGCTGAAAACAGTTATTTTGAAGATGAAGGTGCCTTTACTGGTGAAACATCACCTAAGGTATTGGCTGAAATGGGTGTTGATTATGTGATCATCGGTCACTCAGAACGTCGTGAATACTTCCATGAAACAGATGAAGACATCAACAAAAAAGCTCATGCGATCTTCAAAAATGGTCTCACACCTATCATTTGCTGTGGTGAAACTCTTGAAACTCGTGAAGCTGGCAAGTATCAAGAATGGGTCGAAGGGCAAGTAACAGCTGCTTTGAAAGGTTTAACAGCTGATCAAGTTTCTTCACTTGTTATTGCTTATGAACCAATTTGGGCTATTGGTACTGGTAAAACAGCTAGTTCCGATCAAGCTGAAGAAGTTTGTGCAATTGTACGTGCAACAGTTGCTAAGTTGTATGATCAAACAGTTGCAGACAAAGTTCGCATCCAATATGGTGGTTCTGTAAAGCCTGCAAATGTTAAAGAATTAATGTCTAAAGACAACATCGATGGTGGTTTAGTTGGTGGTGCTTCATTAGTTCCAGAATCATACTTGCAATTAGTAAACTTTAACAAATAATGATTAAGCTCTCTTAAAAAGACTCGTGCTTAAGATGACATAGGTAACGGTAATGTGATCGTTGATCTTCGTTTTGGGCACGGTCTTTTTATACATATATTTGGTAGATGCTCCACTTATTTTCGGTACTGAACAAGTGGGTCTGCTGGTTGTTTTATCAATCGTTTTGTGCTAAATTATAATAGATGTAGGTTACCTAGATAGGTAAGGAGGAAATTTATTTGTACAATACATTATTGACCCTATTGCTGATCGATTCAGTATTAATTGTCATTGCGGTACTGATGCAACCAGCAAAAAATGATAATGCTGCTTCAGCGTTGTCTGGTGGAGCGTCAGACCTATTTAGTAAACAAAAGCCACGTGGTTTTGAAGCTTTCATGCAGAGAGTTACAGCTGTTTTAGGGGTGCTGTTTTTCGTTTTAGCGCTGGCTTTGGTATATATTTCTTCACATTAACTTTGAAGTAAAACCTCCTGCACAGTTTAAAACAGGAGGGTTTTTTGTTTGTTAAAAAGTCAAAATTGTTATGATACGGGGATTTAGATGAATAAAGAAAAAATTATAGAAAAATTAACGGAGTTTTTTGAAGCAGAACCAACGAAAAAATTTTCGGTAGAAGATATGGTTCAAAAATTGGGCATGGAAAGTGCAGGGCAGTTTAAATTTGTGGTTCAGGCCCTGACGCAGATGGAACATGACAAAAAGGTAGTTCTTGATAATGAGGGTAACTTTTCGTTAGCTCAAGATACAGAAGCAGAAAAATTAGCTGGAATTTTTCATGCGAATGATCGTGGTTACGGTTTTGTAACAGTCGATCCCGAAGAACCTGATTATTTTATTAACCCAACTGCTACTTTGTCTGCTTTAAATGGCGATGAAGTTAGGATCGAAAAAATCGGTGATGGTGATCCATCAGTTAATAAACGACCAGAGGGAAAAATCGTTGAGATCTTAAATCATTCCTTAACACAAGTTGTGGGAGAGTTTAAGAGTGCTGACGATGAAAATTTACCAGCAGGGATCATTGGTACAGTTCACTTAAAGGACAAGAAACTATCTAATTTTCGTTTCTTGGTTGAAGATAAAGGGCTTCATCCAGTTCCTGGTGAAGTGATCTTGGCTGATATTTCTGCTTATCCTGGGCCAGCTTTACCTAACCTGTTAAAAGGTGTTGCAGTCAAAATTTTGGGGAATGTTAATGACCCTGGTATGGATATATTACAGGTGGTTTATGAACATGATATTCCACATGAATTCCCAGACGATGTGATGGCACAAGCTGAAAGTATTCCTGACCATGTCACTGAGACGGAAAAAGAAGGTCGTGTAGATCTTACTGACCAACCTTTAGTTACAATTGATAGTATTGAGTCAAAAGATTTGGACGATGCAGTCAATGTTTGGAAACTCGACAACGGTAATTATCACTTAGGGGTTCATATTGCTGATGTTTCACATTATGTTGTTCCAGGTACACCATTAGACCGCGAGGCATTTGACCGCGGGACTTCTGTATATTTGACAGACCGTGTGATCCCAATGTTGCCGCCTAAATTGTCCAATGGTATCTGCTCACTTAATCCACACGTTGAAAGATGTGCAATGTCATGTGAGATGGAGATCGACCCAGAAGGAAATGTAGTTAACCATCGTATCTTCCCAAGTTTGATAAAATCAACAGAACGTATGACTTACATCGCGATCAATAAGATAGTTGAGTCTGATGATCAAAAAACGAAGGAACGTTATGCAGATTTAGTTCCAATGTTTGAAGATATGGCTGAACTACACAAGATCTTGCTTAAGATGCGTAAACGTCGGGGAGCAATTGAATTTGATGACACTGAGGCAAAAATTATTGTTGATGAACAAGGCCATCCAACTGATATTCAATTAAGGGAACGCGGTACTAGTGAAAGAATGGTCGAATCCTTTATGTTAGCTGCTAATGAAACAGTTGCAGCACATTTCCATAAATTGAAAGTGCCGTTTGTTTATCGAATCCATGAAAGTCCTAAGCCAGAAAAGGTTGAATCATTTTTTGAAACTTTAGGCATCCTTGGAATTGAAGTACCGGGGAAAAAGACAGATATTAAGCCTAAGATGATGCAAACTATTTTGAAAAAAGTTGCAGGTAAGCCTGAAGAATCAATGGTTTCAACAATGCTGCTACGTTCAATGCAACAGGCTAAGTACTCGCCGCAGCCGTTGGGACATTTTGGGATCGCAGCAACTGATTATACTCACTTTACTTCGCCGATCCGTCGCTACCCTGACTTAATGGTACATCGGTTGATCCATTTTTATTCAGAAAATGGCACTGGTGAAGATGCTCAAGAAAAGTATGTTGATCAATTGGATGAAATTACAACACACAGCTCTGATGCAGAAAGACGAGGAATCTCCGCTGAACGTGATACTGACTCTATGAAAAAGGCAGAATTTATGTCCGATAGAGTAGGGGAAGAGTTCGACGCTGTTGTTAGTTCTGTAACTAAGTTTGGTATGTTTATCGCATTACCAAATACAGTCGAAGGTTTAATTCATATTAGCCAGATCCATGATGATTATTATGAATATTTGGAAAAGCAAATGGCTTTAGTTGGTCGACGGACTAAGCAGACGTATCGGATCGGTCAACCTGTTAAGGTCAAATTGATCAACGTTAACGTGGAACAAAAAGAAATTGACTTTACGTTAGCTGATCCTGGTCATGCGCCTAAAACAGATTTACTTGATGGCGTAGAATTACCTGATCGTCGTCCTAAGCGAAATAATGATCATCGTTTCGATCATAAGAGATTCCAACGTAAAGGAAATAATAACCATCGTCCTAATAATAAGAACCGTCACAGTAATAATGGATCACGGAATGCCAATCATAATCATAAGTCACGCCAAGGTGGTTCGCGTCAGAATTTTAAGGGAAATAAGCAACAAAACAAAAATAGATAATTATTTTGTGCAGGCTACAAATTTCTAGGTATATTATTGTGGTTTGTATAATACGGAGGATGATTTGAATGGTAAAACAAAAACAACATTCACGTCCCTTAGCTCAGAATCGTAAAGCCAGCCATGATTATTATATTTTAGATACGGTTGAGGCTGGTGTGTCATTGACAGGGACTGAAATCAAATCTGTTCGTGCCGCACGGATCAATTTAAAAGATGGGTTTGCGCAAATTAGAAATGGTGAGGCATGGTTGATGAATGTGCATATTTCGCCTTATGATCAGGGAAATCAATTTAACCATGACCCACTGCGTAATCGTAAACTCTTATTGCATAAAAAAGAGATCAAACGTTTAGAGCAAGAGACCTCCAAAAAAGGTGTTACTCTTGTACCATTGAAAGTTTATTTAAAACACGGTTTTGCAAAGGTCCTTTTAGGGATCGCACAAGGAAAACGTGATTACGATAAACGAGAATCGATCAAGCGGCGTGATCAGGAACGTGAAATTCAGCGGACGCTTAAAAATTATTAAGGTCGATCAATTTAAATATAAAATGGAGCTGGAACATAACTAGCTAAGAGATTCTAAAAGGGTCGTCGATCTAACCAATAGGTTAAATCGACGGCCCTTAAATGTGTTCCAAAAGATTGAAGCCTTACTGTAACAACGATTGCGTTATTCTGGTTCTTCGCTTCGCTACGATCCAAAATAACGCAATCATCGTTACAAATCGGCTTCAAAGCATCTTTTGTCTCACTCTCGACTCTTAAACGTGTTTCAAAACATCTTTTGTCGCACTCTTTATTTACGTTAATCTAAAGTTGGACGAGTTCTCTTTTGAAAGTTTAGTTCACTTTCTTTATGGCGAACTTTTTTGCCATTCGAAGCCCAGTAATCTAGGATCGCAGCTATACACAAACAGAGAGGTTCGTCTTGTTCATATCGAAAATCAAATTTGATGTAGTCTTGAGCATGCTTTTTTATATCACCAGTTCGCATGATCCATGTATGACCGGAATAAATTTTATAGCGGAAATTATTTAGATTGCCAATTAAAAACCAGTTCAAACCTTTTACAAAAAGCATTTCTGTACTGACACCGTAATATCTCCGCAATGTGCCAACTTTTTGTTGTCGCGAATACAGTTCAAATTTTGGAAATAGGCCTAGTGAACTTTGTTTGATCTCTGCCAATAGTGTCCCTGAGACTGCATAGACAGATAATGCATCGTGTACTAGTCCCCAGCGACCAGTAATAAAATAGACAATATTATCATTGTCGTCTTTTATTGTTGTCACGCCTTTTTTAGTAAAGCCGATCCGCTGTGCAAATAACGTCCGCATTTTTTCGTTCACTTCCTACTCTGTGTTGTTCCTATAAAAGAGTTATATTATATCGTACTAAGTTCTTGCAGCTGTTCTTCAATTGCCTTGCCTGCGCCATTATCCGTATTTTTGCTAGTCAAATGGTTTGCGGCCAGTTTGATTTCTTTAGTAGCATTTCCCATTGCATAACTGATCCCAGCGATTTTGATCATTGATAGATCATTGTTGTTATCTCCCATTGTCATGACATTGTCCATTGGGATATTCAGACTATCTGCGTATGATTGTAGTGCTAAGCCTTTTTGTGCTTTAACGTGATTGATCTCTATATTATTTGACCCTGACGAAGTAATAACTAGGGATTTGTTTTTGGCAATTTCTTCTCTTACTTCCTTCAGCTCTTCTGGGCCGCTGGAACTGAATACCACGATTTTAAAAATTTGAATGTGTGGATCAGAAATTAAGTCATAATAATCATCCACGTAATTTATATCCATTAATTCCATACGTGCTGAGGCTAAGCTCACTGCTAATTTATATGGTGTTGTAGCATCGATGCTCTCAAGGAGGTTAGCGAAATTTTCGATCCGTGCAGCCTTATCATCGGAGCAAACACCTTCAGTGGTAATAACTTCAAAATAGAGACCTGCTTTTTTTAGCAGCAAGATAATTTTTTGAGCGAGTTGATCTGAAAGTGGGGTAGAACTGATAGTTTTGCCGTCCTGATCCATGACCAAAGCACCATTCATCGTGATCAGTGGGCATGAAACCCCAGCTTGATCAAGTAGGGGTTTGACCTCTTTAAAAGCACGTCCAGTTGAGACAATAAAATTGATACCTTTTTCTTGAGCATGCTTGATAGCGGACACATTGTAATCCGAGATCACCATCTGTTCGTTGAGCATAGTTCCGTCCATGTCAGAAGCAATTAATTGTAACATATCATTATAACCTCACTTTTTTATTCTTCTTTCATTCTAGCATGAATAATACGGTTCGTCAGATGCTTTTATTTACGTTATAATGTCCACTGTGACAGTAAATCAAATAGAATTTTAAAAATTTAGTTCACGTTTTTACTGTCCCTTAGATTAAAGCGCTTTATTATGATAAGATAATTAGGAGGTGTTTTTATGAAAACGTTGATCAATAATGATTGGCAAGATATTTTAGGTCCAGAGTTTGAAAAAACGTATTATCATGAATTACATAATTTCCTCAAAGAGGAGTACTCACATTATACGATTCATCCTGATATGTATCATATTTTTCAGGCGTTTGAATGGACATCTTTTTCTGACGTGAAAGTTGTGATCTTAGGTCAAGATCCATATCATGGACCAAACCAGGCTCACGGTTGTAGTTTTTCAGTATTGCCTGGCGTTGCAATACCACCCTCATTGAGGAATATTTATCAAGAATTGCAAAGTGATTTAGGGGTAAAACCGGTTAATCACGGCTATTTAGAAAAATGGGCTAAGCAGGGTGTTTTACTTTTGAATTCTGTTTTAACTGTTCGAGACGGTAAAGCATATTCTCATCAGGGCCAAGGCTGGGAAAGGTTAACTGATGTTGCAATCGAAAAACTTTCTGCTAGAGAAAAACCAGTGATTTTTATTTTGTGGGGTAAAGCTGCGCAAAATAAAATAAAATTGATCGATCAGAGTCGCAATGTGATCATTCAATCACCGCATCCAAGCCCTTTGTCAGCACATCGTGGTTTCTTTGGCTCACGGCCATTTTCCAAGACTAATGCAGCACTTGAGGCTATGGGGGAACAGCCAATTGATTGGCAGCTTCCGGAAAAAGTCGATCATAGGCAGTAGTATGTTTTATAATCAATAACAGGTCAAGCTTTAATGTAAAAGAAATAAAAAGATATTAAAAATTTTTGACATTAAATCTTACCTGACAAAATAGGGAGGAGATCTGAAATGGATCTATTTACAAATTTAAAAGGAAAAATTAAGGGAAAAGATAAAGCGATAGTTTTTCCAGAAGGGGAAGATGGTCGTGTTTTGGGTGCAGCTTTACGCTTAGCACAAGAAGGACTTTTACGTCCGGTCGTTTTAGGAAACGAGGATAAAATCAAAGATTTAGCACATGAACTAGGTAAAGACGTTCTAGCTAATGTGACTTTGATCGATCCTGAAAAATATCCACAAGCAGATTTTGATGATATGGTCAATAAGTTCGTTGAACGTCGTAAGGGTAAAAATACTCCAGAACAAGCACGTGAATGGTTGAAAGACGCTAACTACTTTGGTACTATGTTAGTCTACATGAATAAGGCGGATGGTTTAGTTTCTGGTGCAGTTCATGCAACTAGTGATACTGTTCGCCCAGCCTTACAGATCATCAAGACTAAGCCTGGCTTGTCTAAGACTAGTGGCGCATTTATTATGACGCGTGATGATGGTGCCGAGACCTATGTCTTTGCAGATTGTGCGATCAACATCGATCCAACTGCAGAAGATTTAGCTGAAATCGCTGTGACTAGCGCAGATACAGCACGCTTATTTGACATCGACCCGAAAGTGGCTATGTTAAGCTTTTCAACTAAAGGGTCTGCCAAGGGCGAACAAGTTGATAAAGTGGTTAAAGCTACGGAAATCGCGCACAAGATGGCACCATCTTTGCCGATCGATGGCGAATTACAGTTTGATGCATCGTTCGTACCAACGGTTGCTAAACAAAAAGCACCTGGTTCTGATGTAGCTGGGCACGCAACGGTCTTTGTATTCCCAGAATTACAAGCTGGTAATATTGGTTATAAAATTGCCCAACGCTTTGGTGGTTTCGAAGCAATCGGGCCTGTTTTACAAGGCTTGAATGAACCTGTTTCAGATTTGTCACGTGGCTGTAATGAACAAGATGTATATAACGTTGCGATCATGACCGCGGCGCAAGCTGTGATGGGCTAAGAATCTAACATAGGAAGATGAATAAAAATGGACTTTATTGCTCACAATGCACAAGAAACTCAAGAGCTTGCTTTGCAAGTGTCAAAATATCTGCAGGCAGGTGATGTGATTTTATTGCAAGGAGAACTTGGTGCGGGGAAGACGACCTTTACCAAGGGGTTAGCATTAGGTTTGGGGATCAAAAGTAATGTCAAGAGCCCGACTTTTACGCTGATCAGAGAATATACCAAGGGTCGTTTACCGCTTTATCATATGGATGTTTATCGTCTAGAAGATGGCGGTGCTTCTGATTTGGGATTAGAGGAATATTTCGATGGTGACGGTGTTTGTGTAGTTGAATGGCCACAGTTTGCCGCAGAAGATTTGCCAGAAGAATATCTTGCCGTTACGTTTTCTAAGAATGTTGACCAAGATGATGAACGTACCTTGTCCTTTGAAGCCCATGGGTCTAGATATTCTGATTTGTTAGATAGTTTATCAAAAAAACAATAATATAAAAAAACAGTAATTGAATTCAAATACTTCGACGACATTGTTTTCTTGTGAAGATAACAGATGCGTTAGGGTAAATGAACTTAACTACTGTTTTTTAATTTCTTAGTATGCTTTAACCAGAGGTTTTAAGATATCAGTCCCGAATTGCTGTGCTTCAGATAAGAGGATCTGTGCACAAGCTTGGCTATCAGCTAAGGCATTATGGTGATGTTTTAATGAGATCGAGAGAAAATCACAGACCGTATTCAACTTGTAATTTGGTAGACCGGTCAAAAGTTTGCGGCTTGTTTTTAAAGTATCAAGTACCAAGAAATTAGGCACGGCCAATTGATAAGAGGCTAAAGTTTTTCGTAATACACTAACATCAAATGATGCATTGTGTGCCACTACTAATTTTTGTGGTCCAAAAAATGGTGAAATATGGGGCCATAGTTGGGCAAAAGTTGGTGAATTGGCAACATCGCGTGCCGTGATCCCGTGCACACGAATGTTATTAGGCGAAAAATCAGTTTGTGGGTTGATCAAAGAATACATTTCGTCAACAACTTGGTTATTGCGGACAACAGTCAGTGCTAGTGAACAAGCACTATGACGTTTCGGATTAGCTGTTTCAAAATCTAAGGCAATAAAATCCATAAAAAGTTCTCCTTTAAATAAAATTACTTAATGTGCCGATCATTATCAGAATTAGTTGGTTGACCGCGATAATTGAATGTAAGTACCTAACTTTTGAGATATAGTTAGAAAATTATGCGACAACGCACCTATTATAGCAGAAAAATGTTAAAATTAACGGTAGCATATTCAGTAAGTGAGGAAAGATAAATGTCTGTAATAAATAAAATAAGTGAAAAGGATCTACAAGAAATAAAACTTCTAAAAAATGAACCATTATCGCATTATAGTAATACTTGTACAGGTGGTCCAGCCGACTTTTTAGCTTTTCCTAAAGAGATATCCGAGTTAAAAACTTTGTGTTTATGGGCACAACAAGAAAATTTACCATTAACTATTTTAGGAAATGCAAGTAACTTGATCGTTAAAGATGGTGGAATTCGTGGATTAGTCATTATTTTAACAAAAATGGATCAAGTTGTGGTAGAAAATAATCAAGTTATTGCACAAGCTGGAGCAGCGATGATCAAAACAACACAGGTCGCATGTCAAGCGGGATTAAGCGGGCTTGAGTTTGCTGCAGGAGTCCCAGGTAGTGTTGGCGGTGCAGTTTTCATGAATGCTGGCGCTTATGGCGGCGAAATTAAAGACCAAGTCAGTGAGGTAACTGTGGTCGATTATGAAGGAAATGAAAAGCATTACACTAATGAAGAATTAGCGTTTAGTTATCGACACAGCCGGATCCAGGAAGAAAACTCGATCGTAGTTGCGGCAACATTTGATTTGAAACCATTAGAAAAACATCTGATCAGAGAGCAAATGGATCAGTTAAACTTTTTACGTGCCTCTAAACAACCGCTGGAGTATCCTTCTTGCGGTAGTGTTTTTAAACGGCCCCAAGGGTATTATACTGGTAAATTGATACACGATGCTGGTTTACAAGGCTATAGTGTTGGTGGCGCTCAGATCTCTACAAAGCACGCTGGCTTTATTGTAAATAAAGGTAATGC
>DXAP01000067.1 GCA_019116985.1 Candidatus Ligilactobacillus excrementavium
AACAACGTTTCTTTATTCAAACTTATCTCTCCTTTTGATTTTCAATTTCTTCACGTAGGCCATACCCTGCGACAAAACTAACTACGGTTACAGCTGCAAAAACAAATATTGTACTAATAAGTTCGATCACGGTAACATCTCCTTAATTAAATTAACTAACCAAATAAATTTTTTCACGCCGTCCGGAGCATAATTTTTTATTTGACTGTTTTAGACTGTAACCACTCAATAGCAGCTTGTTGGTCAATGCGTTTTACATTGCCAACCTTAATAACTGGTAGCCCTTCGTTATCGATAAAACCATATAACGTGTTGTAACTACCAATGTTAAAGAACTTCAATGCTTGCTTGAAATTCATGTAACGTGGAAAATCTGCATTCATATGTTTTCACTCCTTTCGTTGTTTTTCGTTGTAAATCAATCAAAAAAATAAACGTTGCTTTTCTTTTAATTTCGTTGTATTTCGTTGTATTTCTTTGATTGATTCCATAATACCTTTTTTAAAAAGTAATTTCAAGTGATAACGTTGTTTTTCTTTGAATAAAATTTTATAATGTTTATTAAATAGTTGGGAGGTGTATATAGTGATAAATGAAATAGAAAAGAAAAAAGCTGGTAATAGAATAAAAGAAATCCGTGAACAAAGTGGTTTAACAATGGAAGAATTTATTGAACATATTGACGGTAACAGTGGTAAAGGTCGGAGTGGAACGGTCAACAACTGGGAATCTGGCCAAAATTTGCCAAATAAGAAAAGGCTTCAAAAAATAGCCAGCCTTGGTAATGTATCAGTCAATTATATTTTGCATGGCACGGAACTTTTAACATCTGGTCCCGGCTTTGAACTTATTCAAAAACACAATAAAGGTACAACGAGTAAATCAGAAGAAAAACTTGTCAATGAAATGTCGATAGAATCAGCTATAAATAGAGAAGCTTTTCAATCTGATCTAAGCAAAGCTTACGATAATGAGTTTAATAAGAACGTAGAATATCTTCTTAACCATAATTTTGCTTCAAATGAAAAGCTTCTTTTAAGCACAGTCTTATTTTTTTCATATACGTTATTTAAATATAGCCCCGATAAAGCTGTACAATTTCAAAAATTGTTTAGTGGTTTAAGAGAATATATCGACCCTAATTCTTACAATAAATCAAGGTCAAAAGAAGAACTACAATCGCAATTAAACAAATACTTTAATGAACTGCTTACTGAAAAAAATAACTAACCTTTCCACGCCGTCCGGAGCAGGAAAAGGAAGTTATAAAATGGCATCATATTTCAAATACAAAACTAAGTCAGGCAAAGAACTTTGGCGGGTTGATTATACAGTCGGAACTGCTAAAAGTGGCCGGCCTATTAGATCAACCAAAAGAGGTTTCAAGCGCAAAAGAGATGCGGAAAAATTTGTCAGTCAGTCGATTGTTGAAATAGATCAACACGGCTACAATAAGAACCACAACGCCACTTATAAAGAGGTCTATGACTATTTCATGAGTTCTTATAAGAATACTGTTAAGCAATCGACTTTAAACCGTGTTTTAGGCGTATTTAAGCACCATATCCTACCAGTGCTAGGGAAATACCCTATTAAGAATATCAGCGTGCCACAGTGCCAAAATGCGGTGAATGAGTGGGCGGGTAAATTATCAGACTTCAGCAAAATAAAAGCTTATGCTAACTTGGTATTTAAGCAAGCACAAAAAATAGGCATTATCTACACTAACCCAATGGATAATGTAACAATGCCTAAAGCTAAAAAAGATTATAAAACTGAAGATCTGTTATTTTACGATAAGAATGAACTGAAAAAGTTTCTGGAATGTTTGAATGTGGAATATCAAAATAAAAACTACCAACCGATCGCCTTGTTTCGCTTACTAGCATTTACAGGAATGCGCAAAGGTGAGGCTCTAGCCTTGAAATGGTCCGATATTGACCTATCACACGCAACACTTAACATCAATAAGTCAGTTACTCGGACGGTCGATAATAAAATGATCGTTGGTAGCCCTAAAACGGCTAAATCTACCCGTACAATCGACTTAGACCAAGGAACTGTAAAAGTATTAAGCCATTGGAAAACGGCACAGAAACGCTTTCTAATGCTGTGGGGATGTAACAATATTGGTGGACCTGATCAATTAGTTTTCAGTAGTAACTCTAATACATTGATGTCTACCACTAAGCCTAATAAATACTTGCAACACGTTATTAAAAAGTATGATCTAAAGCACATGAAAGTACATGGTTTTCGACATACCTTTGCTTCGTTGGCCTTTGAAGCAGGTGCCACGATCAAGCAAGTACAAGAGCAGTTAGGCCATTCAGATGTTCAAACCACCCTAAATATTTACTCACATGTTTCTAAGTATGCTAAAAAAGATACAGTTGATAAGTTTGCGGAATATGTAGGCATTTAGAAAACTACGGCGCTTTTACGGCGCTCCAATTAAAAAAGCCCTTGAAACGTTGCTATAATAGTGTTTATGTGTCATGGTCATAATACCCTGCTGGCGCATAGATACTATACAGCTTAAGCTTACATAAACGTTCAAGAAGCTTGGTAAATCAAGCTTTTTTATTTTCACTTTATCAACAAATATCATCAATTTTCAATGAAAATACGGCGCTTTGTACGGCGCTTTTAAATCAAAATAATAAGCTCTAAACGTCGTGGCATGAACATCAATTTAGTTGGTGTTCTTTTTTTAGCTACCAACATAACAGCGTTCAGTTACATATCTCATTATACAAATATTCACTCGCTTAGTCTAATTAGTGCAGTGTCATAAAGCTATAAACGCTGTAAATCTGTACGATGGTTTTTATTTGTCCAAATCTCTAGATAATCAAGCGGACGTCCAATTAAATTTCTATCCGGCTGGACATTTCACTGCTGTAAATTAAGATGTTACTTTTCGCCAAATTAGGCGTTGAGTCTTTTACACCCTATCACTCAAAAAAGAGAAATAGCTTAGTTTTCGAGAGAAGTCTCATAAACCTAGTTTCTCGGCTTTTTCCGATAAACCGGATAAACTAACAACTGTAAATATACTTACACTTGTAACGAGTGCACCTTAAAGTTCCCTCGTTCGCAGCGAAATATTACGCCACCAAAAAAAGACACCAGCTATAAAAGCCGGTGCCTTAAATATGTAAGTCCCCTATCAGACAAGCAGATAGAGAACAACAAGCAAGCATAGCAAAGTGACCAAACTTTGCTACAACTGCACATTAACATCTATAAGCAATAATAAATAACAAGTTAAATAAAGTCAAATAACACTCAATGAAAACGTATGATAAAATATAATAGTTGTTAGTTCTACCTTGACCAGTAGAAAACAAGCTAAAAATAAGGTGTGATACAGTTGCACATTAACATCGAGTTTAAATGGTGAGGTCTAGTATTATTATTCATAATGCTTTACTTCTTACTTAAATAAACGGAGAAAAAGCCTGTCAATAGTCGGATAGGCTTTTTCTTTACTCTCATTGTAACATAACTATACATATTATTTAAAACGACCTTAGAAGGACTTGCTAAATTTACTAAGATCATTTCATGTCAAAATTAGATGCTTAAAGTTTGACCTTTTTTGACCTATAGAGTAAACTATAAATCAAAGTCATGGAAGAGAATTCTATGAAATTATTTAAGAAACAGGAGGTATTTATTACTATGAATTTAGTACCTACAGTTATTGAACAGTCTCCACAAGGAGAACGCGCTTATGATATTTATTCTCGTCTTTTAAAAGACCGGATCATTATGGTTTCAGGTGAAGTTACAGACGACATGGCAAACGCTGTGATCGCACAATTACTATTCTTAGATGCACAGGATTCTGAAAAAGATATCTACATGTACATCAACTCTCCTGGTGGTTCTGTTTCTGCCGGTTTAGCAATTTATGACACAATGAACTTTGTAAACTCTGATGTTCAAACGATCGTCTTGGGTATGGCTGCTTCAATGGCATCCATCCTGTCAACCGCTGGTGCAGATGGCAAACGTTTTGCATTGCCAAACTCTGAAATTTTGATTCACCAGCCTCTTGGTGGTGCTCAGGGACAATCAACTGAGATCCAGATCGCTGCTGAACACATTTTGAAGACACGTAATTTGATCAATAAGATCTTATCAGAACGTACAGGTCAAGATCTTGAAAAGATCAATAAAGATACTGAACGTGATAATTTTATGACTGCACAAGAAGCAGTTGATTATGGTTTGATCGATGGTATTATGAAAAACAAAAAGAAAGCTGAATAAATTTAGCTCTCAATAATAAAAAGCGAGATCCCAATTTTTAGGATCCCGCTTTTTTTATACATTTTGTTCATCAAATGTTCCATTTTTGATCTTATCAGCATATTCATTTATTTTTCTTAAACGATGGTTAACACCAGATTTCGAGATCGGCCCACCCTCAACTAAATCACCTAACTCTTTAAGACTAACTTCCGGGTGAGTAACTCTAGTGATCGCAACTTGCTGAAGCTTAACTGGTAATTTATTTAAGCCGACAATGTCATCGATCAACTTAATATTTTCAATTTGCTTCGTAGCAGCATCAGCTACCTTATTTAAATTAGCATTTTCGCAGTTAACGATTCGATTGACTGAATTACGCATATCACGCATGATCCGAATATCCTCAAATTTCAACATCGAACTTGTTGCCCCGATCAAGGACAAGAAATCTGCGATCTTTTCGCCCTCTTTCAAATAAGTAATGTAACCACTACGTCGTTCAGTTTTACGTGCATTTAAATGATAATGATTCATCATTTCGCAAATACTATTATTGTGTTCTTCGTATAATGAATAAATTTCTAGATGATACCGACTAGTTTCTGGATTATTGACGGAACCTGTTGCTAAGAATGCTCCGCGTAAGTACGAACGTACAGGACCATCTGTCGAAAGAAAGTTATTATTAACTGTTTGCTTGATCTGTAAACCATCGATAATGTCCAAATCTTGCAACACATGACTACTTCCTGAGCGTAAACGTACAATATAGAGATTATTTTTCTTTAACTTCATTTTACGCCTAACCATCAATTCACTTTTAATACCGTAAAATTTTTCTAGCAACCAGTAGATTCGCCGAGCTGTGGCTGGATTCTCTGTTTGTATACTTAATACAAATTGATGATCGATCAAGTTTAGTGCACCATTCATTCGGATCATAGCCATTAATTCAGCTTTTCCGTTGGCCAAATGATCAACTTCTAACGTAGTTAATTCCTTTTTGACATCACTAGCGTAAGACATTATACCGCCCTCCTTTCATATGAGGTGACAATCGTCACACAAGCTAAGTGAAAATCAAGCAGTTAAGACTACCACGTCGCTTTTTTCCTCATCTATTTCGTTTAATTATACCCATTTATCTCCCATGAATTTGGTCGTCCAGTTAAACGGATCAGCTCATCTACAACTTTTCTTTCATTATGAAATACTCCATGATCTCTAAGTTCTAAAAAATCATCTGAGATCACACGACATCCTTGTTCACGTAATCCGTTAAAATCATATTTTACCTGGTCTAAAATTTCGTTATATTTTTGATGGTCCATATAATTTTGCGGTACCGCTTCGGTATTAACTAAGACTGTATCAACAAAATCTGTACCTAAATGATGATTCAAAACACGCACATGTTCAGCATCGGTGAATTTTTCAGTTTCACCTTTTTGCGTCATAATATTACAAATATAAACGACTTCTGCTTGTGTTTGACAAACTGCTTGTCCCACATTTTCGATCATCAAATTAGGCAAAATACTAGTAAATAAACTACCAGGACCTAATACGATCTGATCAGCTTCCATGATGGCATTGATCACTTCAGGACGTGCTTTGGGCTTTGTTCCATCATTACTTGTAACCCAAACTTTTTCAATATTTTTTTCGGCAGCTGTGATCTCAGATTCGCCTGCCAAGTATGTTTCATCACTAAACTCTGCGTTTAAAACTAAGGGCACACTTGCAGCCGGATAAACCTTACCATCAATTTGCATTAACTCAGATAACTTCTGTACCGCATAAAAAATATCATCATCATTCATCTCAGATAAAGCCGCAATTATTAAATTCCCAATTGCATGACCAGAGAAAAATTGGTCTTTCGTATCAAAACGATACTGAAAAATATCTTTGTAAATTTTCGGCATGTCCGATAAAGCAACCAAAACATTCCGGATATCACCAGGTGGAACGACATTAATAAAGTCTCTGATCACACCAGATGAACCACCATCATCAGCTACAGTCACCACGGCAGTGATATCAGCATTTCTTTTACGTAAACCGCGTAAGATGACTGGTAAGCCAGTCCCCCCACCGATCACAACTATCTTAGGGCGTTGTCCAGTTCTATTATAATTACTCATGATCGGTTAACTGTCTCCTTTTGCTTGTTTATGTCGCGGTGTGAGATACGCACTGGATATTGTTTTTTAAGCCTTTGACCGATCAAGTTAGTTAATGCAACTGAACGATGTTGACCACCAGTACAGCCAATTGCGATCACAACACTCGATTTACCTTCATTAACATAACCTGGCAAGATCGATTCTAACAAACTAGCAAACTGCTCGTAGAAATTTTGTGCCCCATTTGATTTCATAACATAATCTTCGACCGGTTGATCTAAACCAGTTTTATCCTTTAATTCTGGAACATAATAAGGATTTGGCAAGAAACGCACATCCATTACAATATCAGCGTCGATCGGCAAACCGTATTTAAAACCAAATGACATCACTTCAATATGAAAAGGCGTTTCTTTACCACTTTCAAAGGTATGAAAGATTTCTTCGCGTAATTGACGTGGTGATAATTTAGTCGTATCGATCACTAACTGTGCTTGGTTTTTTATTTCTGCTAGCAGTTCTCTTTCTTTAGCGATTCCATCTAACAATCTCCCAGCACGAGCTAACGGATGTGCCCGTCTAGTTTCTTTATAACGTGAGACTAATTCTTCATCTGAAGCATCCAGAAAAACAATTTTGACATTAACGGCTTGTTGATCTTCTACACTATTCAATATCTGAATAATTTGATCATAAAAAGACCGCGAACGTAAATCGATCCCCAAAGCAACCTTTTGGATCTTACCTGTATCTTGTAACAATTCATAAAACTTTGGGATCAAAGTCGGGGGCATATTATCAATACAAAAATACCCTAGGTCTTCAAAACTTTGCATTGCAACAGTCTTACCCGCACCGCTCATTCCTGTTAAAATTACTAGTTCAAATCGTTCACTCATAATTGATCCTCCAATTTCAAACATTCCTATTAAGGATATCACAACAAGCCGGGCGTTTCATTAAATATAACCACTTCTTAAACTATTGTATATCCTTACCAAAGATTTTAACCTTGATATTAGTACCTGTTGGCGTGGCAGCTAAGCCACCTAGACCAGTTTCACGTAACTCACGTGGCATTCTTTGACCAACGTCTTTCATAGCCATGATCACTTCATCTGCGGGGACCTTACTTACTAAACCAGCTAAAGCCATGTCGGCAGCTGACAACGCATTGACCGCGCCGACAACATTTCGTGAAACGCACGGGACCTCGACTAAACCAGCAACTGGGTCGCACACTAATCCCAATAAATTACTCAGCGCAAATGCAAATGCTTGGGCAGACTGTTGAGGACTACCACCACTAACAGCAACTGCACCAGCAGCGGCCATTGCTGACGCACTACCGACTTCAGCCTGACAACCACCCGTAGCCCCAGCAATCGATGCGTTATTTGCAACGATCAAACCAAACCCACTAGCACACAACAAAAAATCAATTTCAGCCTTAACATCTAGATTTAACTTTTTTTCTAAGGCAAACAAAACTCCTGGCAATGTACCAGAAGAGCCGGCAGTCGGCGCTGCACAAATAACACCCATCGCCGCGTTAACTTCATTGGTTGCCACGGCATTTTCCATCGCCGTTAAGATCGTATCTCCTGACAGACTGTGACCCTGACGGCGGTATGCGGCCAGCTGAGCAGCTTGATGCCCTGTTAAACCAGTTTTTGAAGAAACTCCATTGCCCGCTGAGCCCTTACTCGCAGCCTTGTGCATGACCGCCAACTGCTGCTTCATTCGTAAAAGTACAGTTTCCTCGGTTTCTTTAGAATAGGTACATTCTTGTTCCAACATCAGCTGTGCGATCGTCATCTGACGTGTTTCAGCCGCCTTTATTAGTTCTGTAATTTTATGATACATTTTTTCACCTCAGTTCATAAACAAACTAAATTATCACAATACTTTAAAATGCTATTTGTTAGGTCGCCAGCAGGAGTTTTCTGTAAACTGAGGGCGTATAAATTTTTATTTTCATTTAATTTACAAAAATTTTGAGCAGTAACTACCACATCATTTTCTGTTAATTCTCCCAAAACTAACAGCAACGACTCAGACGAACAAGAAAATAACAAAATCGGTAATGAACCAAGCAATTCAAGCTGATGGTTTCCAAACATCAACCGCTTTACTTCGATCTTTCCTCCGCCGATCGAACACCCACAAAGAGCAACCTTCTTTCTTCCACTTGTTAACGTGATAGTTGCTGTATTAGGATGATCGATCGGGCTTGGTGATTTAAGTTCATTGATTTCAAGTTCGATCCCCAATTGTTTAGCCAATTCAAGTGATTCGGGTAAATGTGGATCATACATAGCCATTTTTAGTACACCAGCCACTATTGCAAAATCAGTGCCATGACCAGCGTGCGTTTTAGCAAATGATTCATAATAATCGATCGTAATTTTTTGAGGCCTGGTTTCTAAGAGCTTGCTAGCCTCTTGACCTAGTAAAACTGCGCCAGCTGTATGAGAACTCGATGGACCGATCATTACTGGGCCAACTATATCAAAGATACTCGAATATTTTTCATTCATAACTGACACCTCTAATTGTCCATTATTATATTCAAAAACTATAAGTAAGTTAGTTTATTCACTAACTTTTCTTATTATATATTTTTTATATAGATCAAGAAACCTTTTAGCAAATAAAAAATGCCCCTTAACTGTTAGTTTTCTATGTCTAACAATTATGGGGCACCTTATATCTCTAGGATTTTTTATTATATTTATTTAACAACTTTACGCTCATATGGTTCTGAAGAAATACCTTCACTTAAAATCTTCTTAGACCATTCTTGGGCTGAGAATAATGAGTGATCACGATAATTACCGCAACTCTTGATATCCGTCCCTTGGACATCATCCCATGAAGCTGCTGTAATATCTTCTAAGGACTGTTTCAAGGCTTTTGCAACTTCAACTGTATCGTGTTCG
>DXAP01000068.1 GCA_019116985.1 Candidatus Ligilactobacillus excrementavium
AAAATAATTATCTATTGAAAAATCTTCTTCTTGAACTTCAATGTTATTTCTACTCAGTACAGGATATGGAAAAGTCTTATTTCTTAACTTCATAAATTTTTCCTCCCAACCGTACTCGTGAATCAAAATTCACCTTAATGGTTCCAGTAATCATTCGATTCTTTTGCACATCCTTTAACAATAAACTTGAATCAGAGAATCGTTCTGCATTCTCAATTTCAAAAGAATTTATATCTACTTTTTCATCAACACCATTTTCGCCTGTGACTTGTAATTCGATTTCTATCCTTTCACGTTTTTTGGGTGAACGAATATTAACACGGTATTTCCCATCTTTAGGATCAATTTCAATGATCCTTACTTGTATATCTGTCAGTTCTGCACCCCGTTTGATGGTATTCCTTGATGTTTCAGGCTCTGAAGATTTACCACCATTAGTTTCTCGTCGTTCATGACCACGCCTTTTTTTCTCCTCGCTGTCATTCCCACCAAAAATTGTACCAATAATTTTACTTTCCCTTTTCTTAGAATTTGAAACTTTCTTTTTAGACTCATTCTTTTTAATTGTTAACTCAGAAATTTTCTTTTCTAAATTAAGTGATTTTTCTTCATTATTTTCGGTGTGATTTCCCTGAACAGTTAACAAATTATTCAATCCAAAAATATCCATTACTTCAGAATTCTTAACAGCAAAAGCCTCATTAACAGATTCTTTATAAAATTTTCTCAATTCTTTCAGAAAATTTTTTGCGTTAGCTTTTTTCTTTTTATCAAAAATACGGTCAACATACCAATCATCATGGTTTGCGTTTTCAATATCTTTTAGAAACTTATTTAATTTTTGCCCAGTTGCTTGAAATATGCCAAAAAAGTTGATTGAACCACTGATACCATTTTTATAATTTATCTTCATACCTGACTTACGCGTCTGCAAAACTTTTCGATTTGAATCATCTAACAAGGCCAAATACAAATGTCCATCCTCAGCAGAATCAATAAATTCGTATTTATTAACCATTTCATCAGGTAACCTATAATGCTTCACATCGGAATTATTCAATACTTTAAATGCCCGCAAAGAATCCTTGAATTCATCAGAAACTTTAAATGCATTTCTTTTTCCTTTATTATCGGTATCCAGTTTTTCAAAATAAGTAAATAAACCATTTAAACTTTTCTTATCAATGATTTCATCTTCAACTTTAACTATTAATTCCTCATTCCAAATAGAAATTAAAAAATTAGAAAGTACCGACATCTTGATTAGGTTTTTCCATTCCATGTCACTTTTAAAACCGACAACTAATAGATCAGTACCCAATTGATCAATTCGACGATCAATGGTAAATGGTAAATCTTCATTCATCGGTTGATAGCATCCATTTTTTAATTCAGGCGAAAAATAGCCCGGTCCCTGAGTAATTTCATTGTCCTTTTTGTCATAAGAAACAAGCTGTGAGACTCCAATAGAACGTTCACCTTCATTAGCCGAGATTGTGTGATAGAAAACCATCCGCAAATTTGAAGCAGCAAATGGAGCAAACTTTCCAATTCCTTTACTTCCTGCAGAAGCTTCATCATCTTTAACTGAATCTCCAGCAACGAAAATTAAAGATTGCCAATTTTTTTCAGCAAGACCTTTGGTGTTATAGTCACTTATCCTCAAAACGGGAACTTTTTGTTTAGTTATCACAGACTCATAAGTTTCAAAAAAATTCATAGCCGTTTCTGAGTCAGACCATTTTTTACGCATCGCTGGTAATACTTCATTACACAATTGATTTACACCAGGAATCTCTTTCGAAGATATATAACTAAGAGAAAAATCAACTTCTACTGGCTCTTTAATGTTTGAATCCTTTGCATCTAAAGAATTTTGAATTCCTTCTCGTGTAATTGAATTAATTGGTACATCTGAAAACGTATCGATCCCTGCAGAATTGATTCCATTTGAAATTAATCCTTGTCCGCTTGGAAAAAGCCACGAATTCACTTTTTTATACGGTGTAAAAACATTCATTTTTCAAAACCTTACTTTCTTTTTCCATTTTTCAAAGTCTTCTATAAGAATATAAGAACACTTCATTAAAAAGTAAAACGTTAATTTAATTAATAACTCTTAAATAGCAAATATTGCTAGTTCTACTAAATTAAGTCACATTATAAACATTGTCTTATACCTATAATTTTATAACTTATTTTTAAATATTGCCATTAAATTGATATTTTACAGTCAAATATATTTATTGAAACTACCTTAAGTACAACATATTATAGTTATTAATTCCTGTCTAAAATATAGGATTCTTTCGAATCACTTTAACCAGCATTTTTTAAACTAAGCCAACTTTTTTTGAAGTATCTAGCTTAACCAAAGACATTAAGCTTTTTAAGTTCTTTTTCCTTTACAACTCCCTTCATTTAAAGTATTATAAAATCAATAATTAAATTCTGTGTTATATCAAGAACTAGCGAGTGGTTACACACTTTGACCTAGTAGCAACCTGCTTTATGGTAAGGTGCTTCACTGTAAACGGATATACGTCGCTTAACCGTGTTCGTATTTCCGAGCACGGTTTTTCTTTATTAATAAATAAAGTCCAAGTGACGTTAAACTGGAGGAATTTATGAAAAACACATTCGAAGATGAATTACGAACAATTTTATTGCAGGAATATGGATTTGAAAAAGCCATTGCCAGAACAGAAATCTCTGATAAAGACTTGTTACTAATAAAATCAGCCATTGATGATACTCAACTAAAAGAACGCATTACAAATATCCAAACTAAGCGTAAGAATGATGAACTTAAACATGCGCTTGAAAACTATCCAAGTGTTAAACACCCAGATAGTGCAGGGACTGCAATACTCAAGAAAAATTACGCGGATACTTTATTAACTGCTTTGCCAGACGTTAACAAAGACCAGCAGATATTGATTAAAGAAGTCTTGGAAATGTAAGCTGGATGTTTAATAAATACTGTTTAGTTACAGCTGACTAACAGAAATCTGCCTACTCGATCGTTTCAAATAATTTATAGAAAGAAGTTTTACGATGAATAATTTACAAACTGGCTATGGAAACTTCCCTTTACCTGCACCTGTCTACCGTTTGAAAAACAATAACCAAATTTACGCAGTTGAAGCGGAACTGTCGAAGAACTTAGAAAAATTAGCCGAGCTTCAAGGCCATCATATTGAGACTGATTCAACCCAAAGCACTTATCTGGAAGAAGAAATCAACGGCTTACAAACTGATGCGTTTATTTTATATGGTTCCTTTTATTATCTCAAAGGACAAAATGACCCAGCTTCACAGACAACATATTTAGCACAAGAATTAAATCAGCAGTACTATATTGGTGGAGCTGCGATTCATCCCCAAGAAATGGATTTTTCTGTTTTGATGACCGAGCCCTACTATCCTGAAGGACGTGATTTTTACAAATATTTTGAAAAAGTCGATTACCAAAAATACCTGCAAGAGTATCAAGCTAGTACACAAGAAAACTAATATATAAGCTAGGTAACAGATATTATAATTTTCAGCCCGCTATGACTCTTTTGGCGGGTTACATATCGAATCTACGATTTAGGGGGAAAACACAGTGAAACACAATTTAAAACTGGGATTATCATTTTTAGTGTTGTTGACCAGCTGGTTCGTTCTGCCGCAAATGGTGCAGGCTCAAGATCCACCCACACACGGTAACGCTTCAACTCATATCTATCAGGACCGTGATTTCTTTAGCCAAGCTCAAATTGATAAGTTAGAAAAACAAAATGATAGGTTGGCTGATAGTAAACAGCGCCAAATTACAAAAATATTTATCTTAAGTCCTAAAAAACTGGGAGATGATTTTGAGCTTGCAGAAGATTATATGTATAAAAATGATTTTGGCGATGGTGGAAACCCTGCTGGAACAATACAGGAAAAAATCGTTAAGAAAAAAAGTACTGACAGTTCAGGAGGTTATAAAGGTTTAGGAGCAGAACAATCCATTAGAAAATATGAAAATATTTTAGTCTTTGTCCCAGAAAAAAATTCGCTAACTTTTGCACCCAGCAGCTTTACATTTGGAAGGTATGATAAATTAAACTGGAAAAAATTAACTTTCGGCCATAAGCATCAACTGAATAATTCAACTTCCAGCCAAGCTAAGGGTGTCTTTAAAATCGCGGCTAGGATCAATAAGCAACAATTGAAATTAAGTCAACGAGATAAGCCTGCTAGAAATGGACGTCCATGGGTCGAATTTCTGGAAAAATTTGCTACTGCTTTGGCATTTACCGTTCCTTTAATGCTGATTTGGGCTTACTTACGACTTGGTTCTAGATCACCTGATGGTCCGACTTATAGCAATGAAATGGATTGGTATGATGGCTGGGTAGAACGCGGTTATTACGATGACATGTATGATGATTACCACGATGATTATGATGATTACCATGGTGATCACCAGGATGACTGGCATGACGATCCTTATTAAAGGGGGAAAATATCATTTTATTAGCAAAAATTATTTTAGTGGGCGCATTTTTCAGCTGGGTCATAGTTGCAATTTCTTTTCGCGGTGAGGCTGCAGTTTTACAAGATGAAGAAAATCATCGCGACAGTAAATTGAAAAATATGTCCGATCGAAAGTTTATTGCACTCCATCGTCGTGTTCACGAGAAAAGCAAGTTAATGTGGTGGCTGATCCTAATAATTGCTCTTGCATTTACCTTCGCCTATGAATATTAGCCCCAATATAGCGGACAACTACATTATTTACATGATTTCAGGCCATGTTTTTTTAATTATTTTCCAAATTTTACTGCCAAAATGGAATGGGGCGAAAAATTAGACAGTAACCTATACGAGATTAGATCCAAAGTTGCTTCAAATATCCAACGAGGATCGTACTTTCACGTTGAAGAAGATCAATACATTATTACGCATGGTTTTACCAAAAAGTCCCAAAAAACGCCTGCTAGAGAAATAAAACACGCTAAAGAGATACGTTTAGAATACTATCAAAGAGAGGAAAATAAAAATAATGACTAACAAAACTTATTTAACTGATGTTAACGACATTTTTGCGCAAGATTTACAAGATCCTAATTTTGCTAATGACGTTAAAGCTGAAATGAATAAACTAAACAGTGCCGTAGCAGTTCGTAATGAACGAGAAGCATACGGTTGGACCCAGCATGAACTAGCCGAAAAGTCCGGCTTACCACAATCGACAATTGCACGAGTTGAAAATGGCGCTAATATTAGCATGAATACTATTTCAAAAATTGCTAACGCTTTTGGGAAATCATTACAGATCAGTTTCGCTTAAAATTTTGAAGTAGGAGCAATTAGTGGGTAATAATTCCCTGAACCCAATTCTTAATCTTCTAATAAAAAAGACAAGTTTGTACTTGTCCCAAAATACCGTTAAATTGCAGGAATCAAGTTCTAGCAATCTAACGGTATTTTTAATTATCATTCAGAAACAATTTTCAGATATTCGTCAATTGGCAGATGCTCAGATCTCGGCTTATTCATGATACTTTCTTTGTCTTCATAGCCTAAACAAATTCCGATCAAAACATTTATATCCGCTGGTATTCCCAATTCTTTATGCAAAACATCACCATACATTACATTCGTAAATGCGGGTAATGAATTGATCCCTTTATCTTTTGCGGCTAACATCATAGTCTGACTAAACGCACCTAGATCATAATATGAGTATTTTGAGGAGTATTTACTTACACCTAAAAATACGCATACTGGAGCACCGTAAAAGCTAGTTGCACCTTTACCCAATATTTCCCCGTGTTCTTTTTCAGTCAGCCCCGTATCTTTTAAACGATGTTTTAACCAAGCATCTGTATTCTCAGAAAATTCTGGCAAATGCTTTAACGATTCTTTATCAGGTCCAGGAACATCCGGTTTAACTCCTTGATTTAAGTTACTTAATGTTAAATTCGAAGCATTAGACATTCTTTCTTTCCAAATTGACCTTAATTTGTCTAATTTTTCTCCTTTAGCAACGTACACTTTCCAAGGTTGAGTACTACCATATGAAGGTGAAAAAGCTGCTGTTTCAATAAGTTCTGTAATAATACTATCGTCAATGTCTTTATCAAGATATGCTCTAGTAGCTTTTCGACTCATAATAGTATCTATAGTTTCCATATTGCCCTCCTTATTTAAAAATCTGACTACACCTTATCCAATTCTTCGAAAAATTTAGCTGGATCTTTCCCTAATTCAGTAAATAACAAGTTAGTATCCTGCTCATATTTGGCAGAACGCTTAATTTCTTCCGGTTTCCCCTCTGCAATTTTTTTAGTAAACTGCGGTTCCACTAATGCTTCACGGCCAAGAGCAATAATATCAGCATGATCCAGCGCTTCTTTGGCATCATCAGCTGTATGAACGCCAGAAACAATGATCGTCTTAGCACGATCACCAACCTTATTTTTAACCAACTCACCAAAACTTTGCGAATAACCTTTTGGTTTGGCATCAAAATGTGAAAAAATCGAAGTATGAATATAAGAAACACCTACATCAGCTATTTTATCCACCAACTGCAAAGAATCCTCCATCGTGTAGCCTACTTTTCCGGCCAAAGTTTCTTCTGGGGAAAAACGATAGCCGATTATGAAATCTGGCCTTTCTTTTGTTGCTTCTTTAACCGCTTTAACCACTTCAATTGGAAAACGCATCCGTTTCTCTAAACTACCACCCCATTTATCTGTACGGCGGTTAGTATAAGCTGAGAAAAAGCTCTGCAACAAATACTGATTAGCGCCATGAATTTCTACACCGTCAAAACCAGCCTCCATAGCACGTTTGGCACCGGCGGCAAAAGCAGCGATTATTTCGAGGATCCGAGTTTCAGTTAATTCTTCCGGTTGATACATATCTGATGGGAAAGTATATGCTTCAGCTGGAAAATCGATCCCACTTGGAGATTCCACATGACCAAAATTCTCTTGTGCCCACATCGCTTCTTTTCCACCATGGTGCAACTGGACCACAGCTTTATTACCATCTGCTTTCATGACTTTTGCTAAGCGAGTTAAACCAGAGATATATTTATCATCAGAGATGTTGATTTGTCTTTCATATGCCTTGCCAGCCTGAACAACGTTTGCTGCACCAGTAATCAGCAACCCCGCTACATCGGAACGATCACCATAAAATTTCAGTGCCAAATCACCGATCGACCCATCCTTTTCAGCCACATATGTGACCATTGGTGTTAAGCATGTCCGATACTTGATACTTTGGCCGTTATTGAATTTTAATGATGTCAGTAACTTTTTATATTGATCAGTCATAGTGTTTCCTCCTTGCAATAATTCAAAGTGACATTTTTTCTGGCATATTTGTGAATGCGCTTACAATTTAATTATATGTGATTTAAGTCACTAAATCAACGAAAGGAATGTACAAATACTAAATGCCCATTGGCTAATAAAAAGAAAAACCACTAGAAATATGCGCTATTCAGAATTTCTTTTCTAATTAAAAACAGCCTACCTTATAAATAAGTAGACTGACTTTGTAATATTGCTGACACTAGGGGTTGCCAACTGTGTTAACAATATCATAAAAAATATTGGATAAAAAATCGTGTGGCATTATTTAATCACACAACAAATTTGCACTCTTAGTCTTAAAACAGAAATAATGATCCAAGCCTATTTTAAGCGCACGGCATAGCTAGGACCCCAATATTTGACATTCGAGCTAGCAACGCCATCACGAGGATTTTCTGCAGAAATAAAGTTACCGTTACCTGTAGCGATACCTACATGACCGCCACCGTTAGTAATGATCAGATCCCCTGGTTGGGCTTGACTGGTAGAAATACGTGTACCCGCATTTGCTTGTGCCTGGCTGGTACGAGGTAATGTCTTGCCATATTTAGAATACACATATTGTGTGAATCCGGAACAATCGAATCCTGCAGGAGATGTTCCGCCATAAACATATGAAGATCCTAGAAATGAATTAGCATAAGATACTGCTGAACCATATGTTGAAGTGTTTTGTGACCTTGCCGAACTATTTACATAATTACTCTTTGGTTGGGCTTGTGCTTGACCAGCAGTACTTCTCTGACTATTTACAGGGGTCTGGTTATTAGCTGTTTGTGTTTCACTAGCTGCATTATAACTTGAAGTTTTATTACTATTGACCTGACTTTGAGCCGTTACAGCTTCACTATTTGTCGAAACTTTAGGCTGTACTTGTTGGGCTTGACCTTGTGATACAGTATCACGCGCTTGAGTTTGAGTCGTTGAACTCTGCTGGGAGCGAACATTAGAAGTTTTAACACCACTATTATTGATCAAAAGTTTCTGCCCAATTTGTAGTGCTGAACCATTCAATGAATTTTCCTTGCGAAGTGAATCCACTGATACGCCATGTGCCTGGGCGATCGTATAAAGTGAATCTCCGGCACGAACAGTGTATGAAGAAACCGCTGCAGCTGGCGCAGTCGACTTAGCTGGTGTCGTTTTTACATTAGCAGTGACCGGGACTTTGATGTCTTGACCAACTGTAATTAAATGTGAATTCATATCGATATGGTTTAATCTTTCTATTGACTTGACCGAAACATTAAACTTCTGTGATAATCCCCACACAGTATCGTTTTTTACGACCTTATGTGTGGTCGCTGCGTTAACGTTTGTTGTAGCAACAAATAAACTAGCTGCACCAACAGCACTTAATAAAAGTGTTTTAGCTGAATTATTCAAAATAAATCGCTCCTTAATTGTTATTTTTATACCAAATTTATCGACCAATAGCCTCAACAACTTCCATACTTTTTTCAAGTCCTGCTTAATAATGACAGAAATTTGTAGAAAATTACTTCGGCACTTAACTAAACAAACCACTGTTTCATTTATGTTGTCACTAAAATTCAACAGACTGATCTTCATATTCTAAAAATTTGTACTGGCAAATTAAAGAAAGTTTTCAGGCGGGCAAAATAATGAATATTTTTAAGTACTTTTTTCTTGT
>DXAP01000069.1 GCA_019116985.1 Candidatus Ligilactobacillus excrementavium
CGTTTATTAATTATCTGCTCTAAATTTTCACTACGCAAAGAAATAATTTTTATTTTTTCTTTGATTGAAACATCAATTTGATCAATGTCCAGCAAAACACTATTAATATTTACTATAACTAATTGTCTTAAATCATCATCACTGACATTTAACTTACTATTATTGATATCCATAATATTCCGTTTATTTGTATATAATTCGAATTTATTTGATCAACTTGATTATGCAAAGTATCAAGTTCATTAAACAACTTATCAACAACTTCCGTATTACTCATTAAGTCCACCTCATATTTTTCCTCACATATAGAGTAACACAATAATCAAATCTTATTTTATCTATTTTTCTGCGTAAAAATAGCACCCAGCGCTAGCTAGATGCTTGCCTAATATTCACTTTAAAAAATCCACATTATTGTCAAAATAATGGTTATCCAAATTAAAACTGCGGGTATAAAAGCAAACTTCATGCCTTCAAATAGTTCCATAGCCATCTCTCCTTGATCTTTCTTGTAAGTCTAATATTTCTACCTTAAATCAAGCTTAAAATGAACTTAGCAGTTCTTGTATTTTAAAATCATTGTATCCTTTGAAAATAAATTTTTTATGTTGATTACGTAAAGATTATATAAAACTTATTCAGTGGAAAATAAAAATTCCAAAAATATTCAAAACTAGATAGCGTGCACATTGTGTACACAACAGCACCTTATCCCTTACTGCATAAGGAACTAAAGTCTGTACTGTACTCTTCTTATTAAATCAAAATAGAACCCTAAAAAGGAACTGGGACAAAACATTCACAGTAATGAAAAAATTGGATGCGGAAATCAAATTTGGATCTCCGCATCCAATTTTATTTATGAAGTCTAGTTTTGTCCCAACTCCTTTTATTTCCAACCAAAATAGCACCTAGCTTTCACTAGATGCCTATATATCCATTTTCCTATGCCGTTCTTTTTATAAGGTAGCAATAACCTAAAACATTTTTACAGTTCCTAAAGTTTTATTTGAATTCTTCCTTATATGACTGTAGTTTAATATTTCGACCTTAAAGTTACCTTAAATGTGCCGATTATTCATTAACATAATGATACAGATAAAGTGCTGCAAGTAGAGTACTGATAGCTTCTATCATCTTACCCGCCTCCTTGACCTGTACTATATAAAACCATCCTTAAAAGAAGCTTAACTGTCGTTAGTAATTTAATTATTAGTGACTTTAATCATTAATTAAGCTTAGCCACCTTGGCATCTGTGGCTTTTATAGGAAACTGGTATACTTTGTTAGTCAGCGCATACCCTTAACAAAAATAGCCATTATGACGCAAACTTTTATTATTTCTACAAACTATTTTTCCAAGCGCTACTGCTTTTGCCCCAACCCTTTTATTTTCACTTTAAATAAAAAATAGATCAAAAGGATCCTATGTGCCAAATGTAAATACACACGTGTCCTTTTGATCTATACATACCATAATACACAAAACAATATCCTAGATGTTACTGATTTCTGACTCCTGTATGCTGGTATTGTGCCCCAACAAACAAATTAATTTTCTGGAACTGTTCGAAATCTTTTTCTAAATCATCTAAAGAAATATTATCGTTTTGCGGTGTTGTTTCAACATAAAACTGTTGTCCAACATGTAACCTATATTTCCGGATCTCCATTAACTCAGGATGAAACATTAAATTAACTGAAAAATCAGATTGACTATCATTATTGTCAGAAAAATTTAGCCACAACTTAAAACGAGTAAATTTACCTTCATGAAATTTGATATCTAATCGCTCAATATCCTTTAAATTCTGGAAACTACCCTCTGTTTTTTCTTTTAAACCATCATTAACTTTTATAAAGACTGGTAGTTTAACTTTTATAACATACAAAAAACTGTTAGATTTATCTATACCTAAAAAGTTATTTGCACTTAATTGATATACTGCCATAAAAAAACCTCTCTCAAATATGCTGAAAAACATCATACCAATCCTACTTCAAGAATTCAAATAAAAATTACTTTTTGTAAGTGTATACATTCAGTTCAAATAAAAAAGAGAAAGCAATTGTAAAAAATTACTTTCCCTAAACAGTTGTAAAAACCAGGTGGTCCTCACCACCCACTACTATTCTAATATGTCTCAAAAACTGATGAAATGGTTTTGACGATTCTTAACCTTAATTTAGAAGCCAAAGAAAAAACTTTATTTACTTTCATCTTCTGACTGTAACACAGCCATAAACGCCTCTTGAGGTATCTGAACAGTTCCCACATCTTTCATCCGTTTTTTACCACGTTTTTGCTTTTCAAGTAACTTAGCACGACGGTCAGGATCACCTGTATGGATCCGTGAAGTAACGTCCTTACGATAAGCCTTAATGTTAGTCCGAGCAATGATCTTCGAACCAGTTGCAGCTTGGATCGGAATTTCAAAGTTTTGTCGTGGGATAATTTCTTTAAGCTTTTTAGTGATCACACGAGCCCTTTCATCGGCAAATTGTTTATGCGAAATAAAACTCAAAGCGTCAACTTTTTCACCATTCAACAAAATATCGATCTTAACTAGATCACTCGGTTGCTCTTTATCAAATTCATAATCTAACGAAGCATAACCACGAGTATTTGATTTTAATTTATCAAAGAAATCAAAAATAATTTCTGCCAATGGCATCTTGTAGATCACATTAACACGCGTATCATCCAGATAATCCATTGTAACGAATTGTCCACGTTTGCGCTGACACAATTCCATGACAGCACCTACATACTCGCTTGGTACCATAATTTCAGCTCTAACAAACGGTTCGTTGATCTCAGCAATATTAGAGACCTCTGGCATATCGGAAGGATTAGATACCTTAACATACGAACCATCGGTCAATTCAACGTTATAAGTAACGGCTGGAGCTGTCGTGATCAGATCCATATTGAATTCACGTTCTAGACGTTCTTGAATAACGTCCATATGAAGTAAACCTAAAAAACCACACCGAAAGCCAAAACCTAAGGCTTGAGAAGTTTCCGGTTCAAATTCCAAAGCAGCATCATTCAACTGCAGCTTTTCCAATGCTTCACGCAAGTCGTTATACTTGCCGTTATCCGTTGGATAGAGTCCTGAGTATACCATTGGATGCATTTCACGGTAGCCAGACAATGGTTTGTCAGCCGGATCATCAGCATTAGTAACTGTATCACCGACACGTGTATTCTTAATATTTTTAATACTTGCCGTCAAATACCCAACATCGCCTGCCATTAAAAAGTCACGTTTTAACGGCTTAGGCGAGTTGACCCCAACTTCAGCAACTTCATATTCCATACCACTATTCATCATTTTGATCTTATCGCCAGGCTTAACGACCCCTTGGGTGATCCTGATACTTAAAACGACCCCACGGTAGTCATCATAAACAGAGTCAAACACTAAGGCTTTAAGCGGCGCTTGAATATCACCCGACGGAGCTGGAACTTTGTTTACGATTTGTTCTAACATTTCCGGTATCCCTAAACCAGTTTTACCTGAAGTTAATACCGCATCAGATGCATCTAAACCGATCAAGTCCTCGATATCTTTACGCACCAATTCGGGTTCAGCTGATGGAAGGTCCACCTTATTAATAACTGGAATAATTTCTAGGTCATCGTCAATAGCTAAATAAACATTTGCTAAAGTCTGTGCTTCGATCCCTTGAGCTGCATCAACGACCAAAACTGCCCCTTCACAAGCCGCTAATGAGCGAGAAACTTCATAAGAGAAGTCAACATGACCTGGCGTATCGATCAAATGAAAAATATAATCTTCACCATCATTTGCGTGATACTTTAACTCAACCGCGTTCAACTTGATCGTGATACCACGTTCCCGTTCAAGATCCATGGAGTCCAAAAGTTGTGCTTTCATTTCACGATGAGAAACAGTATCTGTCAACTCAAGAATCCGATCCGCAATCGTGGACTTACCATGATCAATATGCGCAACGATCGAAAAATTGCGAATATGTTTCTGACGCTCCTTCATTTCTTCTATATTCATTCAGCAAATTCCTGCTTTCTTTTCTGTTATGTTCCTAACGATACATTATAGCCTGTCAAAGAGTTAACAGTCAATTTATCAGTAAACCAGATCACTTTTATTTACCCTATTTTTCCGATATAATTAAACCATATTTCAATACTTTGATAAGCTGTTTATATTTATTTAACATAAAATTTCTACTAAAATTAACTAAACTTCCATTTTGACAAAAGTAATCGCTATTTTTACAGAAATTTTTTAGTTTTTTTGAAAAAATTTAAAAAATGTTGCGTACAACCTTGTAAGCGATTTTCTTTTAAGGTAGAATGAATGGTGTTGATTTTTAGTTTATCAGAGAGAAAGGATGTATTATCTTGCAAAAACAACAAACCGTTGAAGCCGGCGTTGCGATGATGAAAGTTTTAGAATCTTGGGGGGTCAAACACGTTTATGGGTATCCTGGTGGTTCGATCAGTTCCACATTACATGGCCTAGAAGTTGAACAAGAAAATATTAAATACGTACAAGTACGTCATGAACAAGTTGGTGCCTTAGCCGCTGCTGGTCATGCTAAAGCTACTGGTGAAATTGGTGTAGCCTTTGGTTCAGCTGGCCCTGGTGCAGTTAACTTATTAAATGGTTTATATGATGCTAAAGAAGACAATGTTCCTGTATTAGCTATCGTAGGACAGGTACCTCGTTCAAACGTGAACTATGACTACTTCCAAGAATTTCCAGAAGTTCCAATGTTTACTGACGTTGCAGACTACAACCGTGTTGTTATGACTCCAGAAAGTTTGCCATATGTAGTCGACAAAGCTATCCGTGAAGCATACAAAAATAAAGGTGTTTCTGTAGTTGTTATCCCTAACGACATTGGTTTCGAGGAAATTGAAGATGTTCCATTCTCTTCCGCACAAGTAACAGACCAAAAAGCAGCTCCAGAACCTGAAGCAACTGACGAAGAAGTTAATCATTTACTTGATATGATCAAAAAGGCTAAACGCCCTGTTTTCCACGTTGGTTCAGGTATCAAAGATAACCAAGATAAATTACAAGAGTTATCAGAAAAACTACAAATTCCTGTTGTGATCACTGGTCTTGCTAAAGGTAAAGTCGACGATCATTTCGCAGGTAACATGGGTACTTCTAACCGTGCTGCATCTAAAGCAGCTGACGAAGTATTTGGTTCAGCTGACTTAGTTATCGCATTAGGTGCTAACTTCCCATTTGCTAACTTAGTTTATCGGACTCATGACTTTACGTTTGTTCAAATCGATAATGATCGGTCTAAATTTGGTCGTCACCACTATCTTAACTACAGTATCTGGTCAGATTCTGGAAAATTCTTGGACAAAGCCCTAAAATTAAGTGAAAAACAACCAGAATCACCATTCTACAAAGCTGCTGTAGAAGACATGAAAGACTGGAGAGCTTACCTTGAAAGTTTGATGAACAAAACTGAAGGCGCCCTTGAATACGAGCAGGTTTACCGTGAAATCAACCGTATTGCTGAGCCAGACGCACTCTTCTCAGTTGATGTTGGTGATAATATCATTAACAGTTTCCGTTTCTTAGATATGAAACGCGGTCAACAAATGACTATTTCAGCTCTATTCGCAACAATGGGCTGGGGGCTTCCAGGCGCTATGGCAGCACAATTTGCTTACCCAGAACGCCAGGTATTTAATATTGCAGGTGATGGTGCGTTCTCAATGGTTATGCAAGATCTTTTGACATTAAACAAATACAACTTGCCTATCATTAACGTTATTACATCTAACCAATACCTCAGCTTCATTAAGTCAGAACAAGATGACTTGACAATGAACAACTTTGGTATCGATTTGAAAGATGCTAAGTTTAAAGATATCGCTGAAGCAATGGGTGTTCATGGTATCGAAGTTAACGATGCTAAAGATTTGAAAGCTGCTTTTGATGAAGCACTTGAGACTTCTAAAGCAGGCAAACCTGTCTTGATCGATGCAAATATCACAGGTAAACGTGGTATCCCAGTTGAAGAATTACAACTTAAAATCGAAGGCGACCACTTTGTTGAATACATTTCAGATGGCTACCAACAAGCTCATGGCAAACGTTCGATCGAAGAATTCTTCGAAGAATATGATGCTTCAGAATTAAAACCTTTCCCATATTACTTGGAAAAATACGGTGTTGAACTCTAAGATCACACCTTCAAAGTATAAAAAGACACGTCAGCTGATGTGTCTTTTTTATATGTTGCCAGCGTAGAGTTTATTGTATTTTTGGAATTATGTATATTATCATTTAAGTTATGAACTACAAGTAAAAAACATTATTCGAGGTGTAACCAATGACAGTTTTTCCTACCGAACGATCTTTATTCTTCAGGTATTTATTTCATAACGTATCTTGCTCACTAGAGCCATCGCAATCAATAGTTGCTGTTAATTACTCGAAAACTAATGATAGTGCCTATTTTCTACTAAGATCTGCTCATAATGTTTGGCTTACATTACGTTTAGCTGATCACCCTCTTTGGCTTAAAAACGCGCAACAATTAGAATTTAATTTTGGTAACCCCGCAAACCTAGGTCATTTAAAATCACAATTACAAAAACAATTATCTAAGCCAAAGCTAAACACTTTTTCATTTACAAAACAAGAACTAGCCACGCTACATTTTATAATGTACCTTGAACAACAAGGATTAGTTTGCGTATTGCATTTACCAAATAAAATTGAAAACCATAAAAATAGCAAAATTGATATAGACAAAGAACTAAAACAAAACTATTTTTTTATTGGTAATAGAAATAATCTAAACCATCTTTTATTGCCAGTCACTGATCACAACTTTCAAAAAGTAATTTCTCAACTATACGGTAGAAATTTTCTTTTTTCACAATTTAATGGCCATGATTTATTAAAACTCTTGCCGACTAATCAGTGGATCAAGCCCGTTCTTGCTGATCTTCAGCCGGAAAATTGGAAATGGCAAGACATATGTAAAACTAATATTTCTGACAAAGTCTTGCTAAGGCAATTAAAAAAAGCAGCTTCGTTGTCTTGACAGTAAAGTCTACAACAACAAAGCTACTAAATTAGGCTATCCTATTTTATTCAAATTCTTCATACTCGTTTGGATCTTGGCCGTCGATACGTCCATCTTGTCGATTCAAAGTATTAATTGCTTTAACTTCATCATCAGTTAATTCAAAATCAAAAACATCAAGGTTTGCACGCTGATGTTTTAAATTTGTTGACTTGGGAAGAGGTACGATCCCACGCTGGATATGCCATCTTAATATGATTTGCCCAACATTTTTATCGTATTTTTCAGCAAGCTTTTTAACGATCGGTTCACTTAAAGCTGAACTACCGCGTCCTAAAGGACTCCATGCTTCGGTTACTATCCCACGTTTAGCGTCTTCTTGTACACGTTGGTCATTGACCCAGTATGGGTGGATCTCAATTTGATTAACGGAAGGTGTTACTCCAGTTTCAGCAATGATCTTATCTAAATGCTCAGGTTCAAAATTGGAAACACCGATCGATTTGATCAAGCCAAGTTTTTGAGCAGTAACAAGTGCTTTCCAAGCTTCAACATATAAGCCTCTCTTTGGTAGCGGCCAATGGATCAAGTATAGATCAAAGTATTCCAAGCCCATCCTGGCCAATGATTCTTTGATCGCGTTTAAAGCATCATCATAACCATGGTACTTACCAGGAAGTTTTGAAGAAACAAATATTTCATCTCGGGGCACGCCAGAATCTCGGATCGCTTTACCGACAATTCCTTCATTATCATAATTTGTTGCACTATCAATTGAACGATAGCCGTCTTTGATTGCTGAAATGATCTGGTGATAACCCATCCCACCACGTAGTTGAAAAGTACCTAACCCAACTTTGGGTAGCTTATAACCATCGTTTAATACTACTTCGGGTATTGTCATATGTTACTTCCTCCTCTATGATATCTATTATAGATATTATAACTCATTTTTCTATTAAAATAATGTGATATGTTTATTGTTGAATAGCTGCCTTCTCATGGCGATCTTCGAAAAAAGAAAGTAGTTTGCTACATACAATATACTCTGCTATTATATTTAAAATAATCACCTTTAAACACTGTTTTAAAACTAAATTGTAATAAACAACTTTCGAAAGGAAAATTATCTATGGACATTAAATTTGAATTTGCTCAAAAAAGTGATCTGCCTAAAATCGTCGAAATTTATAATCAAACTATCAAATTAAAAACTGTGACAGCCGACACTCAGCCAGTTACAGTTGCTGACAGAAAGACCTGGTTTGAAGAATATAACCAAAATTCATACCCTTTATGGACTATCAAAAAAGATAATGTCATTATCGGTTGGGTCGGTCTAGAACCATTTTATGGCAGAGCAGCATATAGTCAAACTGCAGAGATCAGCTTATACATAGACGAAAATTATCGTGGTCACCATTTAGGAACAAAAGCCCTACATTTTGTGAAGAGTCAACTCAAATATTTAGGGATCAAAAATATTGTTGCTTTTATTTTTAAACAAAACTCAGCCAGTCTTGCGCTTTTTGAAAAGCAAAATTTCAAGCGCTGGGGATTTTTGCCTCAAGTGGCACAAATAGACAACAACTACTTAGACTTAGTGATTATGGGTCAGCATTTCGTTACAGGCTAGATTATTTTCCAATAGAGCCATTTTCTAAAAAAGTGCTCCATGATCGTTAGACATTAAAATCTAATGATCATGGAGCACTTTAATTATTTGGAGTTTTTTATAAAAAACTATTTAAACTCAATCGGTGCGAGATAATCATCAATTGGATGAGCAGCTGTCAACTTATGAACTTCTTCTTTTATTTTATTTAATTCAAGTTCATCATCATGGTTATCAATTGTTCGCACAATTAGCCGAGCAACTTGGCGGCAATCATCTTCTTTAAAACCACGAGTAGTGATCGCTGGAGTCCCTAGACGAATACCAGAAGTTTTAAAAGGACTTAATTTTTCAGCTGGAATTGCTTCTTTGTTAGTGGTGATCGAAACAGAGTCCAAAGCTTCCTGAGCTTGTTTCCCATTCAGCTCTGTTTGTGATAAGTCCAAAGTCAGCAAATGGTTATCTGTCCCACCAGAAACAACGCGAATATGATCGTAATGAGAAAACTCATCCGCCATAGCCTGTGCATTACGAATAATTTGAGCCGCATATTCCTTAAATTCTGGTTGGAGGTCCTCATGCAGCATCGTTGCTTTCGCTGCGATCACATGATCTAGTGGGCCGCCTTGAGAGCCTGGGAAAACAGCAGAATTGATCTTTTTTGCATATTTTTCTTTAGCAAGTATCAATCCGCCACGAGGCCCACGTAACGTTTTATGTGTAGTAGTCGTAACAACATCAGCATACAAAACTGGATTTGGATGAAGTTTTGCAGCGACCAAGCCAGCAATATGTGCCATATCAACCATTAGATACGCACCAACATCATCAGCTATTTCCCGGAACTTAGCCCAATCGATCATCCGGCTATAAGCTGAAGCACCTGCGATGATCAAATTAGGCTGTACATCATGTGCAACTTTCAAAATTTCAGCATAATCAAGCAATTCAGTTTCTGGATCTAAACCGTAAGAAAAAGATCGATATAATTTGCCGCTAAAGTTGACCTTCGCTCCGTGTGACAAATGTCCACCCGCATTAAGGTCCATCCCCAAGATCTTATCTCCGGGATTTAAAAATGCTGCATAAACTTCTTGATTTGCTTGCGAACCTGAATGAGGTTGTACATTGGCATATTCAGCTCCAAAAAGCTGCTTAGCCCGGTCAATTGCCAATTTTTCAATAATGTCAACATGTTCGTTACCACCGTAATACCGTTTACCTGGATAACCTTCTGAATATTTATTAGTCAGTACCGAGCCTTGTGCCGCCCTAACAGCAGGAGAAACAATGTTTTCGGAAGCAATCAACTCGATATTATTCTCTTGCCTTTGTTGCTCATTTTCAACTGCTTGCCACAATTCCGGATCTAATTCTTGATAATTCAACTGAAGATCAGCCCCCTTTTGTTTTCTAAAGTATATAATAACATGATATTGATTCACAAAGTCATAATAAATATAAATTGACCTTACATATAAAAAGACAAGGATCTTCATCCCTGCCTTTTTAAACTATTTAATTAAAAGAAATGACGTATAATATCTTTGATCGGTGGTAATTTTGGAATACGATGTTTCTTAGAAAGGTACTGCGTACCAAACTTAGTATAACCTTTTGCTTCATCGGCAACAATTTGTCCAGGAAGTGGTGCATCATCAGCAACGTACGCATTGATCAAAACTGGACGATCCTTAACTTTGTATGCTTTTTTAAGGGCCATATCAAATTCTTGCTTATTAGTTACTGTGTAACCAATACCACCAGCAGCCTCTGCAAATTTGGCATAATCCATATCTTCTAAATCAATTGCATAGTTCAATTGACCAGCTGATTGTTGTTCATATTGAATAAATGCTAATTTACGATTATTCAAAACGATATTGATCAATGGCATTTTATATTTAGCCGCTGTGGCAAAATCTTCCATCACCATTGAAAAAGCACCGTCACCATTGATCGAGATCACCTGCCGGTCTGGATAAACTTGCGAGGCCGCAATTGCAGCTGGCAAAGCACACCCCATCGTCCCTAACCAAGACGAGATCGTGTATTGTTGCTTAGGACCAACTGGTAGATAGCGAGCACTCCAAGAAGTTGCTGTACCAACATCAATTGCATAAACAGCATCTTTTGGCGCAGTTTTGTAAATTTGATCAAATAAAACTTCTGGTGCTAAAGGTAAACCTTTTAATTCGCGTTTTGCTTCAACCCAAGAGTTCCAAGTAGCCATATGCTTTTGACAGTTAGCCAAGAATGACCCATCAGTGGCTTCTAGTCCACTATTTAAAATTGCTTCAACGACCTCACCTGCATCGCCATGAATAGCGATATCAGCTGGGAAACGTTTATTTAGGTGGCTAGGTTCAAGGTTGATCTGAATACTCTTAGCTCGACCTGGCTTAGGCAGATATGGTGTATAAGGATAATTAGTTCCGACCATCAAAACTAAATCTGCAGATTTCATTGCTTGATAAGCAGCCTTAGTTCCCAATTTACCGACCTGCCCTAATGAATTAGGATGATCATCTGGGATCAATCCCTTAGCAGGTAAAGTTTGAATAAATGGGATCTTATAAGTCTCTACAAAGCGCTGCATGATCTCACCAGAGTGTTTGATACCTGTCCCAAACAAGGCTACTGGTTTTTTAGCACGATTCAATAAATCAACAGCTTCTTCAACTTCATCTTGAGGAACAACTGGTTTTTGCAACTTAAATGAACCTGCAGTTGGTTTGAAAGCAGTAGCTAATTTTTGTTGTGGTATATCATCAGGAATAGTCAACACTGCTACACCGTTTTTTTCATATGCAGTACGAATAGCTTCGTCAACAGTTTCAGCCAAATGATCGACTGAAGTTATCGAACGGTTATAAACAGCTACATCTTCAAATAACTGAGGTGTATTTACTTCCTGAAAGAAACCAGTATTAAGCAAGTTAGACTCTACTTGACCTAATAAAGCTAACACAGGTGCATGGTCCATTTTGGCATCATATAAACCATTTAGCATGTGTATAGCGCCAGGTCCACCGATCGAAAGACAAACTGCTAATTTGTCAGTCAATTTGGCTTCTGCTGCAGCAGCTAAAGCACCAACTTCTTCATGACGAACTTGAATAAACTTAACTTTATCAGATTGACGTCTGATACCATCGACTGTCGTATCAATTGAATCACCTGGTAAACCATATACATGGTCTACACCCCAAGCAGTTAAAACATCTACTAATCTATCTGCTCCATTTTTCATTACGATACTATCTCCCTCTGTTAAAAATTTACTAGGAACACGGCTTCCTTGCGTAAAACACTAACGAGAAAAGAAAAAATGTTCTTATATGGAATATTTGATCTTGTCAACTGTCGGTATTAATACCGTGTCTTTAATTACCAACACAGAATATTGTGCAAGATTCAGTTTACCGCAATCTTTTTATTTTTTCAAAGGATTTTCACAAATTAATGAAAGGAATGTATGGAAATTGTTGAAAAAGAATTTAAACTTTTTCAAATAGATATTAATTCAAGTTTTCTTTAATAAAACTAATGATCAAATCAACGATTTCAGGCTGTAAATAAGCCTCATCCATATGAACCGCACCTTCTAATTCAATTAAATCTGTAACATGTCCATTTTCATTCAATTTTTCATATAATTTTTCTGAATCAGCAACTGGGACAACTTCGTCTTTGGTCCCATGCAAAATCAAAAATGGAACTTTATTTTGGGCAGTAAATTGAAGTGGATCAGCTTTTGCATCAAGTTGTGGAGCTTCTTCAGGTTCTGCACCTAATAAGTTACGGTAAACAAAATCAAAGTCAGGTGAAGCACTATTTACTTTAGCAGATAACGGGTCTACCACTCCATACCATGGTATAGCAACTGAAACTGCACTGTTTTCGTCGAGGTAACTACCCTGATCATATTCAGTCATACCATTAGTTAAAGCCGTCATACTTGCTAAATGACCACCAGCAGATTCACCCATCACGACCACCTGATCTTTATTGATTTGATATTTATCTGCGTGTGCTTTCAGATAACGAATAGCTGCTTTAGCATCTTCAAGTTGGGCAGGCCAGTTAGCAATATTACTATGCCGGTATTCAACACTTGCTACAACAAATCCTGCACGAGCAAAATCAACTAAATTAGGCAAATGAACATTATGGTCAACATCCATCCAACCACCACCGGCAAACCAAACCAATAAAGGCATTGGTTTTTCCTGATTTTCAAAGTGTCTGATCACTGTTAATTTCAAATCACGTGTTGCATGACCTAACCAACCCGGTACCTGAGCATAAGTTACATCACTATCTTGCCATAAACCACTGCGTTTTTTATCAATTTTAATAGTTTTCTTCAAACTTTAAACCTCCAATTATTAAATTAGCATCAGTAAAATCGAGGAATTATATTTCACTCGACTCATAAAATAGCTATTATTTATTATTCTACAACATGAGAATTAACTATCGGCGCATATTTTGGTCCACAATAATGATTAATTAAGGAGAGATATTCATCACTATTTAACGATTTTCCGGTTGCAACTAAAAAGTCATAATGAACATCTAATTCAGAAATTTTAAATCCAGCCGATTGAAAGCCATTTGCTTCATAAAATGACAAACGTTTCCGTCGTGCTTGATAATCTGAATACCTAGGTGCAACCTCTTCAATTAATAGACAAACACGATTTTTTGAATATTTTTCTTTAACTAAGGCTAATGTAGCACTACCATAGCCTTCTCCTCTTAAATCGGGAGCGATGGCTAAAAATCCAATATAAGTCAAATCTTTTTCAGTCATGCAATAAACTAAACCAACCCACTGATCATCATCATAAATACTCCAAAATTCATTATTAGTATCAGAAAAATGGCTGAATAATAAATCGTCCGGATACAATTCTTCGACCGGAAAAGCCTCCTGATAAAGCGAATATACTTTTTTAAAATCTGCTTTTTTTGGATCGGTTAAGCTGAGTTTTAAATTCATAAATAATTTTCCTCCTAAAATAAAAAACATAATGTCTTTAACATTATGTCATGTGTTTATTAGTTAAAATACCTTACCCATATACGTTCCTAAAGTAACATGGCGAAAATCAAAATCGGCCAATTCAGAAACTTTAATAACTTTTGTCACACCATGAGCCATCATTAAATTCAAAGGCGTTTCATCATCATCAGGGATCACCAAGACAATTGGCTTATTCATAGTTGCCAAGACGCCACATTCATAAGCAATACCATCATCGATATCACCAGGGTTAAAAAGCATAATACCAATATCGGAACCTTTGATCCCAGCAATATCAGCCCTAAATGTTTGAACTTGCCATTCTACGTCACCCATTAATTCGGGATGATCATTAACATTTAGATCCTTATATTGAAAATCTAATGGATAATGTGAAAATTTACGGCTAACAGTTGGATTTGTTTCAATCGCTTTTAAACCTGCCTGTCGCAACTTATCTTGTGCTTCACTAAACCAAGCACAACCAATGTAAGCTTTAACGGGAGCAACATCGAGGTCAGAAACAACATTATTTTCTTTTGAAAGACTCATTATTTATCTCCTTATTTTCTACTTAATAGACTTATATCAATTCTATAGAAAATGCTCTCAAAAAGCAATTGTTCAAAATAAATGTTTTGTCACTTATTTTTTATAACAAACCTAATTTCGAACCAAAAAATAGAGACCCAAAAATTGAATCTCTATCTAAAAACATTTTATTTTTTAAAACGATCGAAAAACGATCCGTCACCAGATGGTTTTTCACCAGAAGCAGATGCAAAATCATGCAAGGCCTCTTTTTGCTTTTTATTAAGCTTTTGTGGCGTAACAACTTTAACCGTAACGCGTTCATCACCGTTACCTTTACCACGCAAACGAGGAGCACCTTTACCACGTAGACGGAAAGTAGTATCGGTCTGAGTCCCCGCAGGAATAGTTAACTTAACTTTACCATGCACAGTTTTAACTTCGATCTCATCACCTAAAGCTGCTTGAACAAAGGAAATATTTTGGTCTAAATAAATTTCAGAGCCATCGCGTTGGTAAATCTTACTTGGTGCAACTGTAAAGATAATATATAAGTCACCATAAGGTCCACCATTTTTCCCAGCTTCGCCTTGTCCTTGCAAACGCATTTGATTTCCATCTTCAACACCAGCTGGAACAGTAACTTCAACTGCATGTTTTTCTTGTACTCTACCACTACCATGGCAAGTTTCACATTTTTCTTTGATTTCTTTCCCAGTACCGTTACATTGATCACACTGTTGTTGTGTCATTACACGGCCAAGTGGTGTTTGACGTTGTACTTGCACGAATCCTCGGCCACCACACTTGGAACAAGTCTCTGGTGATGTGCCTGGTTTAGCACCATTACCACCACAAGTTTTACATTGTGCTTCACGAGTATAATCAACCGTAGATTTTTTACCGAAAATAGCCTCTTCAAAAGTTAAATTCATTTCATATTGCAAGTCACGGCCTTGACGTGGACCATTTGGATTACGTCCACGGCCAGCACCGCCGCCAAAAAAGGAACCGAATATATCTTCAAATCCACCGAAATCACCGAAACCACCTTGATCGAAACCGCCAAAGTCTCCACCACCAAAGCCGCCTTGTTGACCAGTTGAACCGAATTGATCATATTGGGCTTTCTTTTTTTCATCACCCAAAATGTCATAAGCATCGTTTACTTCTTTAAACTTTTCTTCTGCACCCTCTTCATGATTTATATCCGGGTGATATTTCTTAGATAATTTCCGATATGCTTTTTTTATTTCATCAGCAGAAGCATCCTTGGAAACTCCAAGAACTTCATATGGATCTCTTTGTTCAGCCATATCCGTCCTCCAATTCATCTTACGTTCTTATCAGCTTATCACATCTAAATTCAAATAAAAAGCCAAAGTCCATTGTCGGACTTCGACTTTTTAAATTACAGTTAACTAATTAGTTCTTGTCGTCCGGATCGACTTCTTTAAAATCACCATTTACAGTGCCATCATCAGAACCGTTGTCGTCTGAAGATGATGAGTCACTAGCATCATCGCCGCCTTGAGCTTTTTGTGCTTCTTGGGCTTGTTGATAAAGTTTAACTGACATATCTTGGACTAACTTAGTTAGGTCATCCTTCTTAGACTTCATGTCATCAACATTGTCAGCCTCTTGCGCTTTCTTCAAGTCGTCACGAGCATCCTTGATTTTTTGAACTTCATCTTCGCTAACAGCATCGTTATCTTTAACTTCATCCAAAGTCTTATCCGTTTGGAAGATCAGTTGATCAACTTCGTTCTTCAGATCAACTTCTTCTTTACGTTTCTTATCATTTTCTTCGTTTTCTTTAGCTTCGTTGACCATACGATCAATTTCGTCATCAGAAAGACCGGAAGAACTCTTGATAGTGATCTTTTGTTCCTTGTTTGTGCCAAGATCCTTAGCTGAAACATTTACGATACCATTCTTATCGATATCAAATGTAACTTGAATCTGTGGTACACCACGAGGAGCTGCAGGAATATCTGCCAATTGGAAACGGCCTAATGTCTTGTTATCAGCAGCCATTGGACGTTCACCTTGCAAAACATGGATATCAACGGCTGGTTGGTTATCAGCAGCTGTTGAGAATGTTTGCGACTTAGATGTTGGAATCGTAGTGTTACGATCGATCAACTTAGTAGATACACCGCCCATTGTTTCAATACCTAGTGATAATGGAGTAACATCCAATAAGACAACGTCTTTAACATCACCAGTAATAACACCAGCTTGAATAGCAGCACCCAAAGCAACAGCTTCATCAGGGTTAACTGATTCATTCGGCTTGTGACCAGTTTCTTTTTCAACTAATTCCTTAACGGCAGGGATACGTGTTGAACCACCAACTAAGATCACTTCGTCAACATCATTATTTGACAAACCGGCATCAGATAAAGCATTTTGAACAGGAACACGTGTCTTTTCAACTAAGTCAGAAGTTAATTCATTAAACTTAGCACGTGTCAAAGTTGTTTCTAAATGCAATGGACCTGCATCACCAGCAGTAATAAATGGTAAGGAAATTTGTGCAGATGAAATACCAGACAAATCTTTCTTAGCCTTTTCTGCAGCATCCTTCAAACGTTGCATAGCCATCTTATCCTTGGAAAGATCGATGCCATTTTCTTGTTTGAATTCTGCAACTAACCAATCAATGATCTTGTTATCAAAGTCATCACCACCAAGGTGTGTATCACCATTAGTAGAAAGTACTTGGAATACTCCATCACCTAATTCAAGGATAGAAACATCAAAAGT
>DXAP01000070.1 GCA_019116985.1 Candidatus Ligilactobacillus excrementavium
TCTATGGTAATTTCAGAAATAAGTGATACAATATCAATTATTATAAAAACGAACTATAATACACGGTTGACTTTATATAGTTCGTAATACAGGAGGAATACATCGTGGATAAGTTTTTCCATTTAAAAAAATCTGGTACCACTGCAGGTACCGAAATTGGCGCTGGTTTAACAACCTTTTTTGCCTTATCTTATGCTCTTTTTGTTGTCCCCGGCGTTTTAAATGAAGCAGGCATTCCTGGACAAGCGGCCTTTTTGGCAACGATCATTGCCTCAGTAGTCGGAACTTTAATTATGGGTCTCTTTGCTAATGTGCCTTACGCTTTAGCTCCTGGTATCGGTTTGAACGCATTTTTTACATATACTGTTGTCATGAGTTTAGGTTTTCGTTGGCAAGAAGCCTTAGCTTTAGTTTTCTTTTGTGGTGTGATCAACATTATAATTACTGTTACTAAGATCCGTAAGATGTTGATCTCTGCGATACCAACTAATTTACAAGTTGCTATTAGTGGTGGTATTGGTTGTTTCATTGCTTATATTGGGATCAAAAATGCTGGATTCGTACAATTTACGACTAATGCTAAGGATATTTTAAGCGTCAATAACAAATCATTTTCTGGTGCACAAGAACATTTTTCCAATGGTATTTCTAGCTTTGTTTCTGGTGGTGGTATTGTACCTGCTTTAAGTAACTTTGATAATCCAGAAGTTAATCTTGCAGTTATTGGGATCTTGGTCACTGTTATCTTATTGGTTAGAAAAGTTCCAGCAGCCTTGTTAGTAGGGATCATCATTACTACTATTATTGGTATCCCAATGGGTGTGACTGACTTACATATTTCGAGTCAATACTCATTTAGTGCTTCTGTTTCACAACTTGGTGATACATTTTTAGCAGCCTTCGGCGATAAAGGAATGGGTAGTTTGTTTACAGACCCCCATCGTATTCCACTTGTTTTAGTGACGATCTTATCTTTTAGTTTGTCAGATACTTTTGATTCATTAGGTACTTTTATTGGAACTGGTCGTCAAACGGGTATTTTCGCTGGTGAAGAAGAAATGAAATTAGAACAGGAGCCTGGCTTTAAGTCGAAGTTAGATAAGGCTTTGTTTGCTGATTCGATCGCAACTGGTGTTGGTTCACTTTTTGGTACTTCAAATGTGACAGCTTACGTAGAAAGTTCGGCAGGGATCGGTGCTGGCGGTAGAACTGGTTTGACGAGTGTGACTGTGGCAATTATGTTTGCTTTGAGTGCTTTTCTTTCACCATTCTTGTCAATTATTCCATCTGTGGCAGTTGCACCGTCGTTGATCATGGTTGGTGTTATGATGATGAGCAATTTCAATGACATTCCGTGGAAGGATTTGGAAGAAGCAATTCCAGCTTTCATGGCATCGATCGTGATGGCCTTTACCTATAACATTACTTACGGTATTGCTTTTGGATTTATCTTTTATACATTAGTAAAAACTGTCCTCGGTAAAGGTAAGCAAGTTCATCCACTGATCTGGGTCGTTTCCTGGTTGTTTGTCATTAACTTCGCGGTGTTAGCTCTAATTTAAAAATTGCAAACTTGAAAAATAGCTCGTGAACTAAAATATTAAATTAGTTTACGGGCTTTTTTACATTTAAGATACAATAATTGTTGAGGGATGTTTTTAAATGAGGAGAGTGGTATTTATGGGAAAAGTACATAATTTAGAAGAAAATGGATCTAATCAAAATCTTCAAGTTGATCAGCAGACGTCTCCACAGTATCAGGCTGTGCTACAAGAGCTGCGCGATTTTAGGGAAAACCAAGGTTGGAGTGAACATCATAACCTAAAAGACTTAGCGTTGTCACTTGATTTGGAAGCTGCAGAAGTTTTGGAAATTTTCCAGTGGAAAAAAGAAGAGCAACCACTCACAAAAGAACAACGTATTCATTTGGAAGAAGAGCTGGCCGATGTTTTAACTTATACATTTTTCATGTGTGATCAGCTTAATTTAGATCCAACGAAACTTGTGGCAGCTAAAACTAAGATCAATAATGAGCGTTCGTGGGATAATTAAATGAAATTTAGAAAAGACTGAGACATAATTAGCTTTTTGATTCTAATGGGGCCGTCGATCTAACCATTTAAATGGGTTAAGATCGACGGCCCTTAAACGTGTTTCAAAACATCTTTTGTCTCATTGTTCCTTCGTTTATGACTTTAAATCGACCGAATAATGAAGCAAAATGACCAATCATTTTAAATGAGAGATAGATTAGAGAAAAATGTGTATAATGACGGATATAGTAATCAAAATGGATGAGAGGAAGTGAGTGTGTGAAAGTAAACTTTTTTATTGATAAAGAGCAGCCGGAACACGTTGATTTTCATATCAAAAAGATTACTCCTGAGATGCAGTCACTAGCAGACGACTTGCAAAAACAGCAAGTGCCATTGTGGGGCTACCAAGAACGTACAGTTAAACCACTGCAATTTGATGAGATCATGCGGGTCAGAACGGAATCCACTGAAGTCCACGTGCAAACTACGACTGGTATATATAAAGCAAAACAACGGATCTATCAGATGGCTGAATTGTTACCAGCAAATTTCATTCAGATCTCGAGTGGAGAGATCGTAAATTTTGAGTTTATTGATCATTTGGAACTAGGTGGTAACGGGAATATTAAGTTGATTTTAAAGAATCAAGAAGAATCATTTGTCGCACGACGTTATGTTTCGAAGATCAAAAGGAGGCTGGGTATATGATGCGGCGTATTTTAAATCGTTTTTTCTTTGGTATGCCATTTGGGGTCACATATGGTTTATTGATCACTTTGTTTGAGGCATATGCCCGTGGTGAAAAAATTTACCAACCGTCTGGTACACGGTTTGCCTCACATTTTTCTAACCATTTAGATATGTTATTGGTTTCGGTTATATTATGGGCTTTAATTGGCTCGCTTTTTTCAGTTACCACGATGTTATTTGAAATTGAGACTTGGAGTTTAGCACGCCAGACCCTGACACATTTTGCACTTACTGTTTCTGGTTTTATGATATTGGCCTATCTTGCAGGTTGGTATCCCTTGGACTTGATCAGTATTGCAAGTGAAATATTTGTCTTCATCATTATCTATTTGGTTATTTGGGGGTCAAGCATGCTGCGCGCTAAACGAAATGTTGACGCGATCAACCGTAAAATCAATAAAAAAAAGTAGTCTAAATGAAGATAAAATGATTAAGAAGGTGTGCGTATGTATTTAGAAACAAAGAGATTGACCAAAACATTCGGCAAACAGGTAGCCGTTGATCATTTAGATCTAGCGGTAAAAAAAGGCAGTTTTACAGCGATATTAGGACCTAATGGGGCGGGAAAATCTACTACGATCGCCATGTTATTGGGCCTATTGTCGCCAACGAGCGGTACGATCAGCTATCAAACAAAGGACCCACAAGTCGGGGTCGTTTTTCAAGAAAGTATCTTGGATGACGAATTGACAGTTAGTGAAAATCTGCGATTTCGACAAAAGTTAGCGGGACTGAATGACTCTGCAGGTCTCACACAGATAGTGAAGCAATTAGGTATTAGTGACTTTGTCGATCAGCGATACGGCCTATTGTCAGGCGGTCAAAGAAGGCGCGTGGATATTGCGCGGTCATTACTTGATCAACCAGATATTTTATTTTTGGATGAGCCTACCGCAGGGCTCGATATACAGACAAGAAAGGCAATTTGGCAGGTATTAACAGATTTACGTAAGCAAGATGATTTGACGATAGTTTTGACCACCCATTATCTGGAAGAAGCAAATGAGGCTGACATGGTCTTTATCATTGACCACGGGAGACTGATCGCCAGCGATCCGGCCGACCAGTTGAAACATAAATATGCTAAAAACCAGCTGATCTTGCAAACAGAAAAAATGAGGGAATTAAAAAAGCTGTTGTCTGACCAAGTTTCCTATACTACTATTTCAGCTGACAAAATACAGGTCACACCTGTTGATACGCAAAATGCTTTGCAAATTCTGGCTGCTGTTGGTACTTTACTTAGTCATTTTGAATATCGCGAAGGAACTATCGATGATGCTTTTATCAACTTAACTGGAAAGGAGATGCATTGAGATGTTAACACTTTGTTATCGTAACTTATTGTTGTATTTCCGCAACAAATCGGAGGTCTTTTTTTCATTATTAGCGGCTTTGATCTCCTTTATACTCTATGTTGCTTTCTTGAAAGATTCGGTCGGCGGCGATTGGGGCAAAGAACTAGCACACATGCATTTTCTTGATTTATGGTTGATCGGTGGAACTTTAGGGATCACGGCCATTAGTACGACTTTGGCCGCAATGAGTCAAAAGATAGAAGATCAAGAAAAAAACACTGAAAATGACTTTTTATTGAGTGGTATCGATCATTTTCAGCTCAGTTTCAGTTATGTTTTAAGTGCAGCCTTGATCGGATTTGTCATGCAAGTTGTTGTGTATGTGGTCATGTACTTATATTTTTATCTAGTTGATGGACTCCGCATTGGTTTAACAAGAAGCCTTTTGTTGATCGTGCTAATGATGTTAGGATCATTGATCAACGCGGTTGTTAATGCCGTGATCTTATTATTTGTCCAGAATAGAAATACCTTAAGTGCTGTATCAAGCGTGATTGGGACTGTCTCCGGTTTTTTAGTGGGAGCTTATATTCCGGTTGGGATCTTGCCACAATTTGCCCAGTTTTTAGTCAAATTAACTCCCGGCGCTTACGTGTCTTCCTTGTATCGTCAGTCATTATTGAATGATGATCTAAAAAATCTTTTTCCTATTTTTTCTAAACGAGCAACTTTTTC
>DXAP01000071.1 GCA_019116985.1 Candidatus Ligilactobacillus excrementavium
GTTATCTAATTAAGAAAAATATAGTTGGTGTAAAAGAATTTGCTCCTACAACAAGGTGAGAAGAAAATTCTTATGGACCAAAAATATTGGATCAGTAGATAGAACTTTTTTACAGCGTAGTTTGCAGGATCTAGGTCTTTTTATATACAAATCTGACCTACGTTAACTACTATGATCGTTTAAAAAATCAGCAAGTTGGTAATATCATAGAAAGGAAACAGTGGAAAATTAATTAAAAAAGAAAAACAAATTTAGCCAAAATTTGCGTATATATTAGTGTATGTAAGAATTTACATACTACTGTAATTTTGGTGCTTTTGGTTTTTCGCAGAGAACCGCCTTTCTGAAAGACATTGGAGTATGTTGAGCTCTGATGTCTTTTTTTGTTGCAAACTATTAAAAGTTTTAAACAGGCCGTCGATTGGCTTTTTCGTGTTTTTAAGTGATTTTGCTTTTATGATTTGTAAATAATTGCTATTGTTAATAGTGAAGTAAGTCGATAATATCGATGAATAAATGTTGGAAATAAACAGTTAAAAATTGCTGTATAAATAAGAATCACAATAGTAAATAATGGAAGGTCAAACAAATGGAACAAATAATGCAAACATTTAATGAGCGAAGAGGAGATCTGTGGCAAGCATTATTGCAACATTTGCAGATCTCGACACTTTCTTTATTAATTGCAATGGTGATCGCGATCCCGCTTGCGATCTGGGTCGTTAAACATCAGAAGATCTCAGAGTTTCTTTTACAGTTAACGGGTGTTTTACAAACGATCCCATCGCTAGCACTCTTAGGTTTACTGATCCCCCTTGTCGGTATTGGGACTGTACCAGCTGTGATCGCGCTAGTGGTGTATGCTTTGTTGCCGATTTTTCAAAATACTTATCTGGGTCTGACTGAGATCGATCCAGCGTTAGAAGAAGCTGCTGATGCCTTTGGTATGTCACGCATGAAAAAATTGTTCAAAGTGGAATTACCTTTAGCAATGCCGACTATTATTTCGGGGATCAGGACGGCTTTAGTTTTGATAATTGGAACCGCGACCTTAGCGGCTTTGATCGGTGCTGGGGGATTAGGGACTTTTATTTTGTTAGGGATCGACCGGAATAATACTTCACTGATTTTGATCGGTGCAATTGCTTCTGGAGTCTTAGCGATCATTATGAGCTCATTGATCAAATGGTTAGAGAATGCTTCGATCAAAACGTCTGTTTCTGTTTTAGTGGTCATCATCGCCTTATTAGGTGGCGGGAGTGTTTATAGTACCTATGTTAATCAAACTGAAACAGTAACGATTGCGGGTAAATTAGGATCCGAACCAGAGATTTTGATCAATATGTATAAGGAATTGATCGAACAAGATGATGAGCATATCAAGGTCACCTTGAAGCCTAATTTTGGTAAAACTACTTTCCTATACAATGCTTTGAAAAATGATCAGATCGACATCTATCCTGAATTTTCTGGGACTGTCTTAGAAACTCTGGCTAAAAAGCCTCAACAAACTAGTGGTTTAACGGCAAATGAAACTTATAAAAAGGCACGAAAGATCATGCGTCAACAAGATGATATTGAACTGTTACGTCCAATGAAATATAACAATTCTTATGCTTTGGCAGTGCAAGATAAATTTAAAAAAGAACATCATTTGCAGAAAATAAGTGACTTAAATAATGTACAGTCGATTTTAAATGGTGGGATGACCTTAGAATTTATTGACCGTGGCGATGGCTTGAAGGGGATCAAACAAAAATATGGTTTAGATTTCCCAGTTAAATCGATGGAACCTGCTTTGCGGTACCAAGCGATCAATAAAGATCGCATCAATATCGTTGATGCTTATTCAACTGATAGTGAGTTACGCCAGTATCATTTAAGTATTTTAAAAGACGATAAGCACATGTTTCCAACTTATCAGGGTGCACCAATGATGACAAAGGATTTTGCCAAAAAACATCCACAGATCAGCAAGAGCTTGAACAAATTGGCAGGTAAGATCACTGAAAAAGAGATGCAAGAAATGAACTATGAGGTCAACGTGCAAGATAAGTCTCCAGCAGCAGTTGCTCATCAGTATTTGGTATCCCATCATTTGCTAAAGGAGGACGATTAAATGACAAATGCAATTGAATTTAAAAACGTCCAAAAAGCATTTGGCGAGAACACAGTTATTTCTGGGATGGATATGAATATACAACAAGGAGAACGTTTTGTTTTAGTTGGTTCTTCTGGTAGTGGGAAAACAACATCTTTAAAGATGATCAATCGGCTTGAATTACCGACTGGTGGAGAAGTTTTGGTCAATGGAAAACCTGCTAAAGAATATCCCTTACAAGAGTTGCGTTGGATGATGGGATACGTGTTACAACAAATCGCGCTATTTCCTAATATGACGGTTACACAAAATATCACGTTGATCCCTGAAATGAAGGGGGCACCAAAATCCCAACTGCAAGAAATGGCGGATTCTTTATTGGAACAGGTTGGGTTAGACCCCGTTAAATATCGTGGACGTTATCCAAGAGAATTGTCTGGGGGTGAGCAACAGCGTATTGGTATCTTACGAGCTATTTCGTCTGATCCGCCTATTGTATTAATGGATGAACCGTTTAGTGCGTTAGACCCTATTTCGCGTGCTAGTTTGCAAGACTTAGTGTTAGACCTGCATCAAAAGCTGAATAATACGATCGTTTTTGTGACTCATGATATGGATGAAGCTTTAAAAATCGGTGACAGAATTGGTATCATGAGTGAGGGACAGTTGTTACAAGCCGCTTCACCACAAGAAATTGCACAACATCCAGTCAACGACTTTGTACGTGATTTCTTTAGGGACAGTGTTTCTAAAAATATTTATGACATGCCTGTGACGAAGATCTTATTTGCTGATGAGGCGATCCAAAAATTGCCAAATGATGCCAGAGAAGATGTAGCTACATTATCAGAAGATGCAGTTTTAAGAGATTTGTTTAAGGTATTAAGTACTAAGAACTATGTGAAGATCACTGATCATACTGGTCACAAAAAAGGTTATTTAAATCGGCAACGAGTTTTAAATTATTTAAGTCAAAACGAAGATCAAGGAGAGTGAAAACATGGAGCAGTTAGCAAAAAAGTATGATGCAGTTGTGATTGGGGCAGGCCCAGCAGGAACAGCCGCTGCATCAGCTATTAAAAGTAAGGGGCAAAAAGTTGCACTTGTTGAAGAGGATCTTTGGGGTGGAACATGCCCTAATCGTGGCTGTGATCCAAAGAAAATTTTATATACAGCAGTTGAAGCTAAGAAAAAAGCTGAATTGTTAACAAATAATGGATTGAACTCACAAATAACGCTTGATTGGCCAGCTCTGATGGCAAATAAGCGTGCATATACAAAAGAAATCAGTCCGGCTACGAAAAAAGGTATGGAAAATTCACAGATTCAAACCTATGTCGGTCATGCCGAATTTGTCGCTGATACGACTTTGCAAGTGGGAGAGCAGTTATTAGAAGCGAATAACTTTGTGATCGCAACGGGACAACGCCCTGGTTTATTAGATATTCCTGGACGAGAATTTTTAAAAACAAGTACTGATTTCCTAGACTTAGACGATATGCCCGCAGATGTTACGATCATTGGTGGTGGCTATGTTGCATTTGAGTTGGCTGGTATTGCGGTTTCAACTGGAGCTAAGGTGACAGTCTTAGTGCATAATTCACGCCCACTAAAGGCTTTTCCACAAAAACTAGTCACAACTCTAGTGGAGCAATTGTCAAATCAAGGAGTTAAATTTGTTTTTGATCAAAATGTAACAGAAGTTGAATCAATGGAAAAAGGTTATCGTATTCATGGCGAAAATGATTATCAGCAAGATACAGATATGGTATTTGCTGCGGTCGGCCGCCAACCAAATGTGGATGATCTGGGGCTAACACAAGCAGGAGTCGAGTACTCTAAACAAGGTGTGATCGTGGATCGTCATTTGCGTTCAACAGCGGCACATATATATGCGGTCGGTGATGCAGCAGCTTCACCAATTCCGAAATTGACGCCAGTGGCAGGGATCGAAGCTAAATATGTTGCTGCTCAAATAGCAGGACGCGATGATGAGATCACCTATCCGTTAGTCCCCACTGTCGTTTTTTCATTACCAAAGTTAGCCCAAGTTGGGATGACGGAAAGTCAGGCACAAAAAGATTCAGCACGCTATCAGGTCAAAGTTGTTGATATGACAGGCTGGATCACTTATAAACGTCAACATGAAACGAAGCCTTTGGTACAGCTGATCATCGACAAAATGAGTGGGCTGGTAGTTGGTGGTGCATGTTTAAGTATGGAAGCCGACGAAATGATCAACTATTTGACAGTACTGATCGGAGAAGAATATACTGCGAAAAAAGTTAAACATATACTATGGTCATATCCAACTACAGCAAGTGATCTGCAATATATTTATTAGTAAATAGCTGATCTTATCCCAACATTACTATGTTAGTTTGCACAATAGCGTTGAGGTCGGACAAGGTGACTTTACTTGTTTTTCTGAGCGGTTCTAGATCAACTAGCAGTTAAATTTTAATTGAATTAGCGACAACATTTTGGGATTTTATTATTATTGGAGGGGTTAAGTGAGTACTGAAGACGAGGCAAAACAATATTTAATTGACTATTTTACACAGGCAAATAAATTGAATCAGACGATTGCAGCGTTAGATCAACTACGTGAGCAAAATCAACCTGATCAAGGAAAACTGAGTAAAAAAGTTAAAGAATATGAAAAAATCTTGGACACACTAAATTCTGGTAAAGAAAAAATGGATGATAGTTTAAAAGAACTGGGTTTTGACCAGTCCCTTGCTAACTTTACTCAAGAAGACCTAAACAAGTTGGCAAAGATCTTAGAACCTTAGAAATAATTTGAGAGAGAACAATTAGAGGAGAGAAGTAGACGTATGAGCAAGCAGAGTGCTTCAACGATGCTAGCTGACAGACACACATACTCAAATCCGTTGTTTGACCCGAAAGCATTAGCCAAATTTGTCGCCGCAGACGATGATTTAAAATTTGCAGATCATAGTGAAGAAGCAATCTGGATTTTTCCAAACGGTCAGCTAGTACAACCGAAAGAAAAAGATGATGAACAAAGAACGACTTACCATTATGTAATTAAATTTTACTTTAAATATGTCGGTTTAAAACAAGTTACAGAAATCGAACAAAAGGACAAACATACTTTTAATAATTTAGTTACAAAGGGTGCTGGGGTAGTGAACTTAATTCCTGAAACTTGGTCAGCTTTGAAAGGTGACCAGCAAGATTTAACTGAATCCCAGAGAAAATTTTTACAAAGTCAACGTTATAAGGTCTATAGCTATGTTAAAAACCATACTATTACGCCTGAGTATTTGACTAAAATCGGAGCAAATTAATTTAAAAAAGAGAGCGGGACAAAAGATGTTTTGAAGCCGATTTGTAATGACGATTGTGTTATTTTGGGTCGTAGCAAAGCGAAGAACCAGAATAACGCAATCATTGTTACAGTAAGGCTTCAATCTTTTGGAACACGTTTAAGGGCCGTCGTTCTAACCCATTTAATGGGATAGATCGACGGCCCCTTTTAGGATTGGACAGCTAGTTTTGTCCCATCCTCTTTTAATTTCTTATCCTAAAAGTGTTTCTACAGGAACATGAAAATAACGAGCAACCTCGGCTAATTTATTGCAAGGTGCGGTTTGATTCCAAGTTTTTAGTGTTCCAACGGGCAAAGCTAAAGCAAGTTCAAGTGTGTACAATGAAATATTTCTAGTAGCTGCCAGTGCTTTAATTGTTTCAAAAATCAAAAAGCCATCTCCTTGCATTTATATAATTAGCTTCATTATGCAACTATTTTGACTAAATTGAAATAGCTTTCATATATCTTTAACAAATTAGAATAATTGTGAACTATATGTTTTTCATGAATAAAAGGTTTATTCGTGTATATAGTAAGTTGACATGCTTTTGTGAAAACGGTAACATAAAACATAGAGGAAGGTTAAGCTAATCAAGAATAAGTGAACAAATGGATAGTTTGATAACCGACCAATTTTTGTTGTTTTTTATCCGTTTTAACTCATGGTTTGTCACATCACTAAAGAAAGAAGGATTAGCAATGGTAGAGGGAACAGTTAAAAAGAGCGTTACTAATAATGATTTTTCCGAAATCATGTTCAATCGGCATTCGGTGCGTAAATTTGATACGAATGTTAAAATTTCACGGGGAGAATTGCAAGAGATGATTGATTCTGCAACGACGGCACCATCAGCTTGCAATTTACAGTCGTGGCATTTTGTTGTCGTTGATACACCAGAAGCTAAGGAAAAAATCAAGCCTGCTATAATGAAGTTTAATTATCCTCAGGTCGATACTTCATCAGCAATTATTTTTGTTATTGGTGATACTAATTCGCATGAAGTCTATCGTGATGTTTGGACAAAGATTTACAAGGATGGCCGAATCACTAAGGACAAATTAAATCAAATCTTTCAGACGTTCTTGCCTATGTATGAGAACGCATCACAAGAATTCTTGATCCAAGATGCTACCATAGATGGGGCAATGGTAGCGATGCAGTTATTACTAGTTGCCCGAGCACATGGTTATGATGCTAATGCGTTTGCAGGTTATGATTTCAAAAAAATCATCCCTGCACTGGAACTTTCGCCTGAACGTTTTGTTCCGGTTATGGGAGTTGCTCTTGGCAAGGCAGCCGAGGATCCGATAATAACAGATCGTTATGACTCGAAGAAATTAACTGAATTTTTATAAAATAAATAAACTAGTAAGTAGAAATATTTACTGTGGAACTGACTACTAAAAATTAATATATTTGTATGTTATCGTTAAAAGCAACAATGAAGCTGGTTGGTATTGACCAGCTTTTTTAATACTCTGAATTAACAAACTAAGTGTGAAGATTTTTCTAAATAAAGTTTTTTAGCAGATTTTTAGTAGTGTATTTTTCTAGTACGGTTATTAATTTGAGTTGCTACTTCAATAATTCTTTTGTCAATATAATGAGCTAATTGTTGTTCTTTTGAAATATTTTACGAAGAAGACGGTCTGTATTTTTGTTGTTGACTCATTGTCATGGAAAATGGATCAGTACCTCAAGTTTGTCTTTAAGTTCTAGATATTTGGCAAATTCTATACATAATCTAGAGCAATAGTAAAAATACGATTATGATCAACTTTAGAACAGGACTATTTTTCACAAATAAAATGAATAAGCAGGTCCATTTTAATAGAAAATTAGCGAAAATCTTGTTATACTATGGACAAATTTAAAACGAAAGTGAGAGATCCAAGCATTGAAAAACTAATTTATCTTTTAAATCTATCGGTAAAAGACAAGGTGTAAGTACGCTCTTTAATGAGTGTTAACTTTAGATAGTTTTAAAGGTAAATTATTTCAATGTAATGGGTCTTTTTGTGTCCCGCTAAAACACTGAAAGTTACTAGAAAATTGATTTACTTTAAAAACTCACCTTTGCAAGCACTGAAAACAAGGAGGCTTTTGATGTCTCAAATTGAAATCAAACAGTTAGCTTTTAGTTATCCAGGACAGGAAAAAAAGCTATTTGACCAAGTTAACTTAAATTTAGATTCGGATTGGAAACTGGGATTATTTGGGCGAAATGGCCGAGGAAAAACAACTCTGCTAAAGTTATTACAAAATCAGTTAGAATATCGAGGCAAAATCTTTCATCGAGTATCTTTTAAGTATTTTCCACAGGAGATTATCGATCCTAATCAGTTGGCAATTTACGCTTTAGAACAGGTGACAACGTTTGAAGAGTGGAAATTAGAAAGAGAACTCGATTTGATGCAGGTAGATAGAGAAATATTATGGCGTCCATTTGTGAATCTGTCTGGAGGAGAGCAGACGAAGTTAAAGTTAGCGTTACTTTTTATTGATCAAAATGATTTTCCGCTAATTGATGAGCCAACTAATCATCTTGATTTAGATAGTCGAAAACAAGTGGCGGCCTATTTAAATAAAAAGAAACAAGGCTTCATCGTTGTTAGTCATGACCGCCAATTTGTCGATGAAGTGTGTGATCATATTTTAGTGATAGGAAAAGCACAGATCTCGCTATATCATGGGAATTATTCAACCTATAAACAAGAAAAACAATTGTCGGATAATTTTGAAAGTACACAAAATGAAAAATTGAAAAAAGACATTAGTCGGCTCAAAAAAACAGCTCTTGAAAAGGAAAAATGGTCAGGAACACGTGAAAAAGATAAGCGGGGTGACCCCCGTAAAAAGGGTAGTGGCGCTATTTATGATACGGGGCATATTGGAGCTCGTGCAGCACGGGTCATGAAGCGATCCAAAACACTCGAAAAAAGAATGAAAAATGAAATTCAAAATAAGGAAAAGTTGTTAAAAAACGTTGAACAAATTGACTTGTTAGCTCTTAATTTTCAACCAAGTCACCAACAAAAACTATTGCGTGCAGAAAAACTAGAACTCTTTTATGAAGAAAATCGATTATTTGAACCAGTTACTTTTGAAGTTGAGCGAGGGCAACAAGTTGGTTTAATGGGACCGAATGGCATTGGTAAAACTAGTATAGTAGAAGCTTTGTTTGGCAATTTTTCTGGTAAGCAAAGCGGATCAGTTAGGATTCCCGCTAAGACTAAGATCAGCTATATTCGTCAAAATTTTGAATATAACCCGGGTTATTTAACAGAGTTTGCCAGGGATCAAGGACTGAATTATGAGATATTTTTAAATAATTTGCATAAATTAGGTGTCGAACGTTCTGTATTTACTCAAAAAATCGAAAATATGAGTATGGGTCAAAGAAAAAGGGTGGAGGTTGCTAAGTCTCTTTCACAGCCCGCTGAGTTATATATTTGGGATGAGCCGTTAAACTATTTGGATATCTACAATCAAAATCAATTGATCAAATTAATAGCAGATGTTAGGCCAACGCTTTTGCTGATTGAACACGACCAGCAATTTATTGAAAAGGTGACAAATAAAATTGTTCAGTTAAAAAGGTGAGGTAAAATGTTAGTTTGTTTGTAAATAATTCAGGAAAGTTATTTATGAATTGGTGTACAAAAGAATGAAAGCCAAAAGCTTCAGTTTTTTGAAATACGTTTAAAGGCCACTGATCTAACCAATTAAATGAATTAGATCAGTGGCCCTTTTGTTAGTACGCTGTTAATAAACTATATGTTATACGTGTGTGACTTGAGAAGTTTCTATAAAAAAATATTTTTCTTCAGATAAAATAGTCAGTGGCTACCAACCGCTAGATAGTACTGAAACAAAATTGATACTTTTTTAGTGTAAATGATTGCTGATATGGTAATAAAGTGTCAAATCATCTTGAAAGTAAGCAGTTTTAGAATAGTTGAAAGGTCGCTCGTTTTTTAGATAGTTGATTTCTTCGATTTGTAAAGTTGATTCATTGACTGCTCGACCACATTCGGTAGCTTCTTTTTGGGTTAAATGATGGATCTTGACATATTCGTCTGCGTTAACGATCTCGATATTGTAATTATCCATGATAAATGCAAAAATCGATTGGGAACATATTTTCTCATTTAAATATGGCACAATTTTCCGAAGATAGTAGGCCTCTTCAAGGCTCAGGAGATTATCTTTAGACCAACGGAGACGTCTGACATAGTAGATAGTTTCATCTGGATCACAGCGTAAAAATTTTGCGATCTCTCGTCCAGCTGGTCGACTTTCAAAATCTAGGACTTTTGATGTAACTGGCTTTTCGTTAGTTAAGGCATTCATTCCGACCTTGTTTGCTAAGTTCATTAAATTATCTTCATTATGTAATGGTTGGTTGATAAAATATCCACTGCCTTGTATCCGGCTGATCAACCCTTGGTCATACAAAACATCAATTGCATTACGGACGGTGTTCCGGCTGACTACATACATATTCATTAATTCAGATTCACTGGGAAGCTTGTCTTGAAAGGCTTCATTCGCAATTTTGTGAGCGATATCTTGTGCGATCTCTTTGTATTTTAGCACCATCGACCTGTCCTCCTTAATGTAGTTAAAGGTACTTGTAAAATTAGTACCAATATGATATAACTATATTGTAATAGAAAGCGCTTTATTAAGCAAGAAATAAATGTTGCTTGCGCTAACAAAGCGTAAAAATTAAGGATAAAGATGGAGGTCTTTATTATGGCTAAAAAAACGATCATGTTGTGTTGTGCTGCTGGTATGAGTACGAGTTTGTTAGTTACTAAGATGCAAAAGGCAGTTGAAGATGAGGGCAAGGATGCTGATGTTTTCGCTGTGCCAGCTGCACAAGCAGATGACCAATTGGAAAGTAAAGATATCAGCTGCATTTTACTTGGACCTCAAGTTCGTTATATGGAAGACGATTTTAAGAAAAAAGTAGATGGTAAAAGTATTCCAGTTGCCGTTATTGATATGCAAGCATATGGTATGATGCAAGGCGACAAAGTTATTAAGCAAGCATACGATTTAATGGGTGAATAGGTATTAGCAATAATAAATTTTTGTTGTAAAAAGCAGGAGGTTCAAAATGGCCGAAGAAGAAAAGAATTCGCAACAGTCTGAAGAAGAACAAATGCAGACAACGATGGGATTGATCGTTAATGCTGGTAATGCTAAATCATTTGCAGTTGAGGCAATTAAAGCAGCTAAGGAAGGCGACTTTGATAAAGCCCATGATAAATTGGACGATGCCCAAAAAGCCTTAGTTGCAGCTCATAATACCCAAACAGGAATGTTGACTAAAGAAGCACAAGGTGAGCATACACAAGTTACATTATTGATGGTACATTCACAAGATCATTTAATGACAGCGATTACTTTTGTGGATCTAGCAACTAATTTTGTTGACGTTTATGAACAACTTGATGAGCTTAAAAAATAAAAAAGTGGAAAAACTCAACTAGGAGATAAGACTAGCCAAGATTAATATCAGTTTATGTTTTTTATAATTTGGTATTGAAGTTAGCTAGAGGTGATCTTTTGAGTTTCGTAGCTCAATTATGAATTAACATTCAAGAAAGGACAGGAGAGGACAAAGAAATTTGGCAACTCCTGTCCTTTTCATATATAAGACCGGACTAACGAAAAGGAGGACAATGATGGGTTTTAAAAAAGATTTTCTCTGGGGTGGCGCGACAGCGGCTAATCAATATGAAGGTGGTTATGATCAAGATGGTAAGGGGCTTAATGCTATTGACGTATTAACTAATGGTGCAGTAGATCGACCACGTTTAGTGACTTGGAAAAAAGAAGATGGCACGACTGGTGATTCTCCTTTAGTTTGGGGAGAAGAATTTAATGTACCTGCTGATGCAACTTTAGCTATTTTGCCAGATCACCACTATCCAAGCCATCATGGTACGGATTTTTATCACCATTTTCAAGAAGACATCAAGTTAATGGCTGGAATGGGATTTAAAGCTTTTCGATTATCGATCAGTTGGTCACGAATCTTTCCCAATGGTGATGAAAAAGAACCAAATGAAGCAGGATTAAAGTTTTACGAGCAAATTTTTGCTGAATGTTATAAATATAACATTGAGCCTATGGTAACTTTATCTCACTATGATACACCGTTAAATTTAATTGAAAAATATGGTGGTTGGTCTGATCGAAAATTGATCGACCTTTTTGAAAACTACGCGATCACTGTTTTTGAGCGTTACAAAGGACAGGTTAAATATTGGACGACATTTAATGAGATCAACGCGATGGATGAAGCACCTTATATGGGTGGTGGATTGACGGCTCCAACACCGCAAGAGCGTGCACGTGGTGCGCATAATCAGTTTGTTGCTAGTGCTAAGGCTGTAAAAGCAGCACACCGTATTGATCCAGAGATGCAAGTGGGACAAATGCTGGCATATGCACCGATTTATGCTTATACTTGTGATCCAGCTGACCAAGTTGAGGTCATGAAAGCCCAACAAGACACTTTGTTTTACGCAGATGTTCAGGTTGGCGGCAGATATCCAGAATATCGTCTGAAAAAATATGAACGCCAAGGTATCAAGCTGGACGATCGTCCCCAAGATTATGAGTTGTTGGCAGAATATCCGGCTGATTTTCTAAGCTTTTCTTGTTATAGTTCAGCTGTGATAACAACACATCCAAATGATGATGAAGCAAGTGGTAATTTAGGCGTAGCGGGAGTAGCTAATCCTTATTTGGAAACTAATGCTTGGGGCTGGGCTACAGATCCAGATTGTTTACGTTTAGCTTTGAATACATTATGGGATAGATATCATAAACCTTTGTGGGTGGTTGAAAATGGTATTGGTTGGGCTGATAAGCTTGAACCTGACAACACTGTTCATGATGATTATAGGATCAAATATTTACGTGCAGCAATTCAATCAATGTCAGACGCAGTTGAATTAGACGGAGTCGATTTAATGGGTTATACGCTCTGGAGTGCGATCGATTTGGTTTCAAACGGGACTGGCGAGATGAAAAAACGCTATGGTTTAGTGTATGTTGATTGTGATGATTTAGGTAATGGCACAATGAAACGATACAAAAAAGATTCATTTAGTTGGTATCAAAAGGTAATTTCTTCTAATGGTATAGATTTACAATAAGTAGAGCGACTTATTCAGTCCTATTTCATAGGTATAATATTTTATTGCAAATAATGTAAGGATATATGATAACATAGAGGATCTTATAGATATCTATACCAGGGAAAACGCTCAAGTGAAAATAAATTCTTTAAAATTTTCCCCATGGATAAACGAGGATATAAATTAGAAAAAACCAACAAATCAAGTAATAAGAGGGGCTATTTACTTATTCTGATGATTAAAAGCATTATTTCTAAGTAACAAATAGAGGATAGAAAGCTTATTCACTTTCGATCCTCTATTTTTTGCATATATTCTAACTAGATATTATTTTTCTCGCGCTTCATTGGCTAATTGAATAAAGTTCCGATATTCTACCGCAAAGTGGCGGTTATGATCATCTAAGAAAATCTGCGGTGCTGCTTCTGGCCACCAGACGTGCAAACGGAAAGAACCGCCACCGTTTTCTGTGTCCTTGTATTCTGTCACACCATAGCCCCAGATCAAGCCGTCTGCTAACTTAATTGTCGAAAATGACTTATGCGGATAATCAGCGGCCGTTGCGTCAGCGACAAATTGTGGTAAACCTTCTCCAGTCTTTTGTGGCGAGACGGTTGCGTTGGTTGGGAGACCGCCTAAAGTCTCAACGATTCCTGACTTTAATAACAGATAGTGCTCTGGGTGTGCCGGAAAGACAACATCCCGTAAAACTTTATCGCGAGCTGCTTGATCTCCCATGATCGCATTTTTCATTTCCTGGCCCTGCCAAGTTACATATTCAGTCGCCGTCATACCTTGCAGATCAACTGTCACAAAGACGTCTTTAAATTTGTCGCCAGATTTTTCCATGTATCCATGAATATTCTGGTCATTTTCATCCATTTCTGGTTGAATCAACTCTTGTAGCTTTTCTTGCCCTAATAATGTTTTCAAGTTTAATAAGCCACGACGAGCTGCTCGCAGCTCCCATTTATTAACCGTTTGGTTGTCAGCATCTCCTAGCTGTGTATGAAATTGGGCGGTTACTTTTTTTGCTTTATCTGCCATAATTGCTGCTCCTTCTTTCTACTTTTTATTTAGCCCTAAATCGAATCTGTCCCAGGAAAGTCGACACGTAATTCTTCTGCTTCAGTCCACTGCTCACGACTGTCATGGGTCAAGCTTCCTGGCACAACAACACTCATAAACTGTTTTCTGAGGCGCTGTGCTTCCGGATCCTTTTCTTGCGCTGAGTCCAAAGAATTTAGATAAGTTTGATAGTCATCAAACCAATCAATAAACATCCATTCTTCCTCATTAGAATTTGCGGGTGCGTCTCTAAAATAATATCTTGTTCGATTGTAATTAAATATTTCTGGGTGTGTCTGTTCATAATCTAAATATTCGCGGCTGACATGTAATGCTTTATTATGGTCAGTCTTTTTAATTCGATAACGCATGCTTGCAATTTGTTTCATGTAACCACTCCTTGCTCTTTTTTTAGCATTAACTTAATTATTATGATACATACGCTAGGTTTTTATTTATATATGCAAGAGTGTTAAAATTGTCTTATTAACATACAGTGTGTCTATTTAAATGACGAATATTAAAAACTGTCGTTAATATCTAAAAAGGGAGTGATCATATGGCAGATTATCGTTTCCAAAGAACTGATAATGAAATTCAGACAGCTTTTCTTAAATTAGTAGATCAACAAGGTTTTCGTAATGTATCAGTTTCAGCTGTGACACACGCTGCGTTGATCAATCGACAAACCTTCTATCAACACTATACAGATATCTATGATTTATCTGAAAAAATGATTGAAAATATGCTATTAAAATTCGAATCCTTACTTAAAATACGCGGACAAAAAAATTCACTTAAATTGGGGATTAGAGAAATGGAAGAATTAATTTCTCCTCAAGCAACTCAACTATTTATAAACGAAAGAAACAAAATCAAGATTTTACGTCAACTACCGTTAGATGATAGATCTTTGGACAAACGACTTACTCAAATTATTAACGAGTACTTGAATAATTTTTTTAAAGAAAAAATATCAGATT
>DXAP01000072.1 GCA_019116985.1 Candidatus Ligilactobacillus excrementavium
AAGTAAGTATGTACTTGGTGTTTTAGTAGTTTTAACTGTTTACCAGATAATACAAATGCTTAAATAAAAAAAGACTTGATCTGATTAGACCAAGTCTTTTGATAGTGTTATATTAATAACAAAATAAAAAGAAGTCGCTCACTCCCTGACCAAAGTTTGTGATAGCGACTTACCCAAAGAAAAAACACTAAGTTGTTTTTTTATATTTTGTATATCTAGATATTAAACGATATTAGTTTATTCTTCAAGATATATATTCGGGTGAGCGACTTCTTAAATTAAATTAAGGAGTCGATTTTTTATGAGTAAAAATAATCACGCAAATCATTCAAATCATTTAGAAAATCACGATTTAGACAATTTTTCTAAAACCGGCTACTCTAATAGCCGGTTAAGTGGTCAAACTTTGGGAAAATCTCAACCCGAATTAAGTTTTGATGCTATGACAATCGTTGGGAATTTAAACAAAAATAATGCTAAAAAGCTATCTGATTTTATGAGTGTAGAGCCACAAATACGACTTTGGGATATACTACAAACCAAATTTAAAGCTAAAGCATTACAAGAAAAAGTTTATATCGAATATGACAAAGTAAAAGCAGATACTTGGGATAGACGTAATATGCGTGTCGAATTTAATCCAAATAAACTTACACATGAAGAAATGATTTGGTTAAAACAAAATATTATCGACTACATGGAAGATGACGGTTTTACGAGATTAGATTTAGCTTTTGATTTTGAAGATGATTTGAGTGATTACTATGCAATGACTGATAAAGCAGTTAAGAAAACTATTTTTTACGGTCGCAATGGTAAACCAGAAACAAAGTATTTTGGTGTGAGAGATAGCAATAGATTTATTAGAATTTACAATAAAAAGCAAGAACGTAAAGACAATGCAGATGTTGAAGTTATGTCTGAACACTTATGGCGTGTAGAAATTGAACTTAAAAGAGATATGGTGGATTATTGGAATGATTGTTTTAATGATTTACATATCTTGAAACCAGATTGGACTTCGCCAGAAAAATTAAATGAGCAAGCAATGGTTTACATGTTAATTCATGAAGAAGGCAAATGGGGAGAATTGAATAAGAGAACTAAATATAAATATAAAAATCTAATTAAGGAAATATCATCAATTGATTTAACTGAATTAATGAAATTGACTTTAAAAGCTAACGAAAAACAATTGCAAAAGCAGATTGATTTTTGGCAGCGTGAATTTAGATTTTGGAAGTGAATTAAATTTTATACACGTAAGTGATCATAAAATTTATGAACATATAGCAACCACATTTTTGGTTGCTTTTGTTTTGATTTTGAATTTGGTTTTGAACTATGAGTGGCTAGCATTTTGCCACTCATTTTTTGCGTAAGCAAAAACATAAAGGGTATGGGATATAATCCCATCAAGTACGGCGTGCTAGAACGAAGTGGATAGCAAAGCCAGTGCTTGCCAAACCACATTATTACTTGATATTTTGTTGATTATCCTATAATCTACAAACATAGAGAGTAATAAATTTCGAAGAAACGTGGTGGGATTGAATGAGTGAACATGATAATAATTTGGCTAGCGATTTGTCTGTTGGGGAAAACCGTAAACCCAACCGCAAAGAGCCAAAACAAATTAGTTTCAGAGTGAACGAAGGCGAATATGAAAAGTTAAGGTCATCTGCCGAAACTTTGAATATGAGTGTGCCGAATTTCGTTAAGAAAAAGGCACAAGGCAGTCGATTGGTAGCGCCCAAATTAGATAAAGAGACGCGACAATCGATTGTTAAAGATTTAGGCAGTATGGGGGCAAACGTAAATCAGATTGCGAAATGGTTTAATCAACATAAAGAACAAGCAGTGAATTTACCTGAACAAAAATACGATGATTTAATTAAGCAATTTGATGACTTTAAAAAGGAGTTGCATGAGATATGGCAACAACTAAAATAAGCTCAACGAAATCAACATCAAGAGCTATTAATTACGCAGAAAAACGTGCAGAAGAAAAAAGTGCTTTGAATTGCGATATAGATTATGCGAAAAGCAGTTTTAAAGCAACACGTGAAATGTATGGCAAAACAGATGGCAACGAAGGGCATGTAGTTATTCAATCTTTTAAGCCTAACGAAGTAACACCAGAACAATGTAATCAACTAGGGTTAGAATTAGCAGAAAAGATAGCACCTAATCATCAAGTTGCCGTATATACACATAACGATACAGACCATGTTCATAATCATATTGTGATTAATTCAATTGATTTAGAAAATGGCAAGAAATTTAATAATAATAAAAAAGCACTACATGATATTCGACAAGCAAATGACGAAGTATGTCGCTCGCATAATCTATCAATACCAGAAGAAAAAGCGAACTTGCGTTATACACAAGCAGAACAGAACATCATAGATAAAGCTAACAACGATAAAGCTTCTTGGAAAAACCAAGTAAGAATGGCAATTGAAGAAACGAAAGAACAAGCAACAGATTTTGATGATTTTAAGCAGCGTTTAGAAACTAAAGGCGTTGAAGTTGCTCGTGTAACGAATAAAACAATCACGTATTTGCACATAGAAGAAAATAAAAAAGTACGTGGCAATAAGTTAGGCGAAGATTACGAGAAAGGAGAGATAGTGAATGCCATTAACAAACAGAAACAATCCCGAGAACAACCAGTCAGAAAACCAAATGTCGACTTCGCAGAATTTGAACGAAGAAACAGAGAAAAACGAAATCAACGAGAACTTGATAGAGCAAAACAAACTCATAGCAGAGAGAATGAACATGTTAGAAGAGAACAACGAGAAGAGAAACAAGAAGATAGACCAACTCATAGAACAAACCAAGAACGTGGCAGAGGCTTATCACTCTAGCTTAAAAAACAATAATCAAAAGTTTGTAAGTATATTAAATCAAAAATTAGATGAAGTTGATAAAGACAATGTGTTAGAAACAATCACAAAAGAAACAGAACAAGCACATCAAAAAAATAAGCAAATGTTAAAAGACACACAAGAGCTACAGGATAAAATGCAAAAGCAATTTAGGTGGTTTAAAGTAGGAATAATAGCCTTGTTTGTCGCATTTTTAGCTTTTGCGATTTTAAGCACTTTATTAAGTGGTGTTTTTGATGTTTTAGGTGTAACGCCACTGTACGATAATTTAAATCACACGATAAAGCACTCAGAGACGATATGGGGCAATTTATGGTATATAGCTTATTTAATACCCTATGCATTACTCATTGCCATTGTATTAGGCTTATATTGGCTTGCAAGTTTAATCATTGATAATTAATACCTAAAAATGCTAAACGCTTTAAATACCCCCTTAAATTGCAAAATAAGACTATTTGAGATAGGACACGTATTTATGCCGAGAAAACTTATTGGTTGGAATGGGCTATGTGTTAGCTAACTTGTTAGCGAGTTGGTTGGACTTGAATTGGGATTAATCCCAAGAAAGTACCAACTCAACAACA
>DXAP01000073.1 GCA_019116985.1 Candidatus Ligilactobacillus excrementavium
TCAAACGATCTTCTAAAAAGTTACAAACACCAATTGCTCTGATTTTGCCAGCTTTATATAATTCTTCCATAGCACGCCAACTACCATGATAATCGCCGTAAGGCATATGCACTAAATAGAGGTCAAGATAATCAGTTTGCAATTTCTCTAAAGTTTGTTCAAAAGAGTTCATCGTTTCTTGGTATCCGTCATGTGTTATCCAAACCTTGGAAGAAATAAAAATATCTTTTCGAGCTAAACCACTTTTTTTAATAGCATTTCCAACTGCGGACTCATTTTCATAGCCAGCGGCAGTATCAATTAACCGGTAACCTGTTTTTAAAGCGCTTAACACACTTTCTTCGCATTCCTTTAAATCTGTGATCTGAAAAACGCCAAATCCTAAACTAGGAATTTGCACACCGTTATTTAGTTTGATAATTTTCAAATTGATTCCCTCCTAGTATAAATTTCACTTAAAACCGACTGCTTTAAACTGTGCTGGTTTTAACTCAAAGTCCATTGTATCTTCATTAACGACCCCAACCGTTTGTTCACTATCGTATAGCTGCATTAAAAAACCAGCCATTTGTTCAGCGGTATGATATTTTTTAAACGTAGTATCATAATTAAAATCCTTAGTATTACGTGCAACTGTGTCAAAGTTAGTTTTGGTAACTGCTGGAGCCAAGACTTTTGCTTTTAACAGTGCTCCTCTTTCCTGCAATTCATTGGCTAACCCTTCTGTAAACGCACTAACATAAAATTTAGAGGCACAATAAGCAACCATATCGTTTACGATTTGGTAACCTCCTAAAGAAGAAACATTAATCAGTTGTGTATTAGGGATGTTTTGGTGATCAGATAGAAATAGCTGTGATAAATAGGTAACTGCTTTGATATTTAAATCTATCATAGCTAAAAGTTGAGTTGCTTGATTTTCCCAAAGAGCACCTCTTAAACCAAAACCAGCATCATTTATCAAAGTTTCTACTTCTAGATCCTGTAAACTCTCATAAAATTTTTTAACTACAGTCATATCAGTTAAATCAACCACTCTTGTTTCAACTTGGACACCATAATCTTCTTCTAATTCGTCTTTCAACTGTTCTAAAATATCTTTTGAGCGGGCTGCTAGAACTATATTTTTACCTCGTTTGGCAAATTTAATTGCAACTTTTCGGCCAATTCCTGAACTTGCTCCTGTGATGACAACAAATTTATTCATAAAAACATCTCCTGAAAGCTAATTTGTTATCTTTAGCATAATGAGCTAAACTTCAATTGTCTAATACTTATATTTAATACTAAAATATGCTTTTTAGTTATAGGAGGAAATATGGAATTTAGAACGCTAAACTATTTTTTAACCGTTGTTCAAGAAAAATCAATTAGCCAGGCAGCCAAGGTTTTACACATCTCACAGCCAGCCCTTTCAAGACAATTAAAACAATTAGAAACGGAGCTAGACACTAAACTTTTTAATCGTGGTCATAGGGAGATACATTTAACCGAGGAAGGAAGATACTTAGCCGATCGTGGTAAAAAAATCCTATCTTTAGTAGATAAAACTACTAAGAACATTACTACGGAAACTGAAGTGGCTGGGGAAATAACAATTGGCGGTGGGGAAACCAAAAGTATGAAATTAGTTGCCGAGATTATTGACCATTTAGTTAAACAATACCCTGAAGTAAAGGTTAACTTATACAGTGGTAACGCTGATGACGTTCTAGAGAAATTAGAACAGGGATTAATAGACTTTGGTTTAGTCATTGATCCAGTTGAAAAGCAAAAATATGCCTATAAAAAATTGCCAGCTGCTGATCAATGGGGGTTACTTATTCGTCAAGACCATTTTTTAGCAAGTAAAAAAAGTATTATCCCAGCTGACCTTGTGGATGTGCCACTATATGTTTCTTCACAAACCTATAATAACAATAAAATCGCCGAATGGTGCGGTGAAAGCCTAGATTCTCTTCATATTATCGGAACATATAATTTGTTATACAATGCTTCATTAATGGTGGAGCAAGGTGTGGCCGGAGCTTTATGTATTGCAGGTATTGTTAATACCGTTAATACCAATTTGAAGTTCATTCCCCTGCAACCAAAACTTAAATCCGGGATAAATATTGTCTGGAAAAAAGGACAAAACTTATCTAAAGCAGGAAAAGTTTTTGTTAAATACCTAGCAGAAATATAAAAGAAAGAAGATATATACATGTTAAAAATTAAACCAGTTACTTTAAATCAACTTGCACAACTACAAGAAATAAGTCAACAAACCTTTTTGGATACTTTCGGTTCAGATAACACGACTACTAATATGCAAGCTTATCTAGATGAAGCGTATAGTACCAAAAAACTAACCAAAGAACTAAGAGATCCTAACTCTTTCTTCTTTTTTGCTTATTCTGATAAAACAATCTTAGGTTATCTCAAACTTAACGTTAACAATGCTCAAACTGAAAAAATGCCACAAAATGCACTAGAAGTTGAACGAATTTATGTGAAAAAAGAATATAAACACCAAGGAATTGGTACAAAGTTGTTCCAAAAAGCTTTAGATTTAGCCAAATCACAACAAAAAAATACGATTTGGTTAGGTGTTTGGGAAAACAATCCTGTAGCCTTGAAATTTTATAATAAGTTGGGGTTTGAACAAATTGGAGACCATATTTTTCAACT
>DXAP01000074.1 GCA_019116985.1 Candidatus Ligilactobacillus excrementavium
GGACAATTCGATCCCTGAATAAAGCGAATTTGTTAAGTGGATCTCAAAGATCTCAGCATCCGTAGAGGTTAACAAGCGTAAGAGTTCCGGTGACTGAATAGCAGCACGTAAGACGCCAACACCAGTCGTGAAGGTACTGAAAAATTCGATATTTTTCTTTTCGAGTTCAGCCTTCATTTTTTGGGCTTCATCTGGGTCTTGAGTATCTAAGCGTAGTAGGACTCGTGGGACTCCATATTTTTTAGCAGCCAGTGCTAGATCATAGTTGTCTTTTGCCAAACGGTGAGCTAATACCAGCACATCTGTGTCAAAAATTTCTTCTTTGATCAATTTTTCTGGTTCCATACTATCAAGATAAGTAATGTCAGTGACACCTTTGTAGGCATCATAACGTCCTTGATTATCGGTGTACATTTTGATCGAGTACCAATCATTGGGTAAGCCGTGAGTTGCGTTAACAGCGGTCAAACTTGCACCGATCAAGTGTACGGAAGTTTTGACAGTAGGTTCATGTCTGGGCTGGTAGATCCGTTTGAAAAATAACGGTCCGAGTAGACATGTTAGGATACCTGCAATGATAAACGCACCACTTTGAGCGGTAGACATTGCACCAATATTTTGCGCAACCGTTGTGGCAGCCAAGATCAAAGTGATCGTTGTCTCTGACAACATAGTAGCGGCAAATGAATTGGTTTTGCCAAATAAGGCTTTGAAGCCAAAGTAAGCCGGTAATTTAGTAATAAGGAAAGCCACTAACAATAACGGAATCAACACGAGCGTGGTCTTTGAACTTAACAGACCTGGTAAATCAAGCTTTGCTCCCGTCAAAATAAAATAGAAAGGGATCAAAAAACCGTAGCCCATGGCATCTAGTTTTTGTTGGGTCGTTTCTTCGGGTTCTAAAAGTTTGATGACGATCCCAGCTAAAAAGGCACCTAAAATGTTTTCAGCACCAACTGTTTCAGCTAAAACAACTAAAACGATTATGACTAAAAAAGCAAAGCGCATATCTAATTGTGTCGTGGATTTGGTATATTCTTGAAAGTGAGTAAAGAAATTACGAAAACGGAAAAGTAAAAAGGCCGCGGCTAAAAAAACGAGCGATATCAGCCATAAGGTACCAACGTGACCACTTTTAACAGAAGTGTAAATAGTTAATGCTATTAATGGGATGACTTCACCTAAAACAGCAAATAACAAAATCGTTTGTCCGATCTTCTTGCCAAGTAATTCGTTTTCCTTTAAAACACTGATGACGATCCCTAAAGCAACAGTAGCTAATAAGATCGCAGCCAAAAACATATCGGAGAATAGTCCGGTGATTTTCAGTAAAACAGCTAAGATAATTGCAGTGATCACGGTCAATGTATAACCGACACCGGCTACAAATAGAGGTGAATGATCAGAGGAGTTTTCAGCTCTTTTAGCTGCAAGTGCAGTGGAAGTATACGATTTTTTAAATAAAGAAAAGTCGATCTCCATCCCACTTAAAAACAATAATAAGATCACACCCAAGGTTGACATGGTCGTCAAAACTTGGGTTTCGTGGATCACGTTAAAAAAACTTTTTCCCAAAACGATCCCGACTAAAATTTCAGCAATTGAACTTGGCAAGAGTGAAACTTTAAACTTTGCGAGGATCATCGGAGTAATAAATGCAGCAAAAGCCACAATAACAAGTGATAGATTCATAAACCAGACTCCTTTGATTAGCGCTTTTTATAAGCACAAAAAATTTGGCATTCCGACGTAATTTTTCCTTTTGTCTCAGTCCCAAATAGTTTACAGATTTCAGTTTAATTTTACAAGCATTTTATAACATATGGCAACTTGCACGTTCTGGTGTTAAATGTGGGCGACTTTATTTGTAGCAGTCTGTAAATAATGGTAGAATATTTCATTAGATTTCAACTCAAACGGAGGCGTGAGTTTGACAATTAAACAAAAAGAACAGCAACGTATGGACTATGTTGTTGATAAAATTAAGCAAGCAAAAACAAAAAGCCAGGCTAACATCGATAGTGCTGGCAAAGATCAGCGTGCGATCATGAATGATTTTAAAAATAATGTTCGGATCAAGACAGGAACTTATTCTGGTTTGATGGAAACGGCTTTGACAGTCCGTCAACAACAAACGATGTTACAGGAACGGGAAAATAACTGGCGTCAAGCGACCCAACAGTTGGATGTTTTACAACGTTTGGAAAAAACACCTTACTTTGCACGGATCGATTTTCAGGAAAGTGGTGAGAAAAAACCAGAAAGTGTTTATATCGGACTAAGTTCTTTTACGGACAGCTCAGATCACTTTTTGATCTATGATTGGCGTGCACCGATCTCAAGTATTTATTATGAAGGTGGGCTCGGAGAAGTTTCTTACGATACACCTGATGGAAAACAAAGTGCTAACTTGACTTTGAAACGGCAGTTTATGGTCGAAAACGGCAAAATCATGACAGTTTTTGATACAGACCAGACTGTGGGTGACCAAATGTTGCTGGAAGTATTGGATGAGTCATCGGATACGAAGATGAAAAGTATTGTTTCGACTATTCAAAAAGAACAAAATAAGATCATCCGGGATACTAAGTCTGACCTCTTATTTGTTCAGGGGGCAGCCGGTTCCGGTAAAACTTCGGCGGTGCTGCAGCGAGTCGCCTTCTTGTTGTACCGTTACCGAGGAAATTTAAGTTCTAGTCAAGTTATCTTATTTTCACCGAACCAGTTATTTAATGATTATATTAATGAAGTTTTGCCTGAACTAGGTGAACAAAATATGGTTCAAATGACCTTTTATCAGTATGCCAAACGACGGGTACCTAAGCTACACGTTGAAACTTTACAAGAGCGGTTTGAAGAGGATAACAATGATCAAGAACGAGCTGCTAAAAATTTAAAGGACAGTTTAAGCTTTTTCAAGGCGACAAATGCGTACGCCGATTTTTTGAACAGCCAGGGTATGCGTTTTAAGAATATTATGTTCCGAGGCAAACCGTTTTTTACTAAAGAACAGATCAAAGATATTTACTATGGCTTTAATAGTAATTATAATTTGCGGAATCGTTTGTCAGCCACTCGTGAATCTTTGTTGAAGAAATTAAGCGGCAAGGTCAACCGCGAAGCACGGACAGAACGAGTCCAAAAAGCAGTGCAAGGTCTAAGCCAGGAGGAATTAACTGACCTTTATGGCGATCACCCGCGTAATTTTGCTGATGGTGACAAGGAATTAAGATTCTTAACGCGTGAATATGTTACACGTGAATTCCAAGTGATCAAAAAGGCAATCGTGCGCAACCGTTTTATCAATATTAACGGGCAATATGCACACTTTTTACGGCATCTACCAGATCTTTTGGACGTCAGTGAATTTGGTTTGAGTCAGACAGACTGGTTGTCTACGGTTGACAAAACGATCGTAGCCATGAAACATGGTCGTATTTCTTTGACTGATGTGACGGCTTACCTTTACCTATTTGACCAGATCATCGGTAAACGAGGCGACTTGGAAATGCGCCAAGTATTTATCGACGAGATTCAAGACTATTCAGCTTACCAGTTAGCCTTATTAAAAGAGGAATTTCCGCGAGCTAAGTTTACGATGCTAGGTGATTTAAACCAGTCGATCTTTACCCAGGAGAGTAGTCATTCTTTGTTGAGTGAATTAAGTACGATGTTTGAACCAGAAAAGACTCAAGTTGTCCAATTAACGAAGTCTTACCGGTCGACCCAACAGATCACAGATTTTAGTAAAGATATTTTGGAAAATGGTGAAGAAGTCGAGGCCTTCAACCGTAAAGGTGATTTACCAACTATTACTGTTGATATCGATGAAACTCGGATGGTTGAAGATGTCGCTGACCAATTAGAGCAAAATCAGCAAGATAAAATGACCACAGCAATCGTAACCAAGAGTCTACAAGAAACTGAAGATTTAACAGCACGTTTAAAGGCCTTGGGACAAAAAGTTACGGCAATCAAAACTGAAAACCAACGTCTAGTTTCTGGGACGATAATTGTCCCATCATATTTAGCAAAGGGACTTGAATTTGACGCTATTATTATGTGGAATGCAAATGAAACTAACTATCATCGTGAGGATGAACGTCAGTTAGTCTATACGATCTGTTCACGGGCGATGCATCGTTTGAATATATTTGCATCTGGCAAATTAACGCCATTGATGTCAGACATTCCAGCGGATCGGTATAAATTGCTTGACCGTGTGTAAAATATTGAAAGAGTGAGACAAAAGATGTTTTGAAGCCGATTTGTAACAACGTTCGCGTTATTTTGGTTCGTAGCAAAGCGAAGAGCCAGAATAACGCGAACGTTGACAGTAAGGCTTCAATCTTTTGGAACACGTTTAAGGGCCGTCGATTTAACCCATTTAGTGGGATAGATCAACGGCCCTTTTAGAATTGCACAGCTAGTTATGCACCAGCTACTTTTTAGTCTATTAATTTTTGTGAAACCAATGGAGCTAGTTTTTCCAATAAAAGGTCATAGGCACGTGGAGCATAGTGTAAGTCATCGTCTTGTAAGATCTCTGACGCGCTATGTTTGACTGCTTCGCTAAACCAATCGACGTAGTCCACTTGATATTCTTTGGCTGTTTCAAGCGTTGCTAAAGCGTATTGTTGCAATTTTTCGTTAGGCCGGTGTTCCTGACGGCTCGGGCCAGTAATACCCGGTGTGATCAAGATGCATTTTTGAGCACCGATATGTTTTAACATGATCTCCAAGTTATTTTGGTACTGTTGTAAGGTCATTTTCGGGACCTGCACGTCATTAGTCCCAAAGAAAATGACCACTAGATCTGGGTCATGATCCACAACGTCTGAATGCAAACGAGCTAGTCCGCCTTGAGTATTGTCGCCTAAAACACCACGATTCATTAGGTCGATTTCACGTGGAGCTAAGGCTTGGGCTAACTTGTCTGTGTAAACGGAGGTGGGGTAACCATGCGTTGCACCAGCGGTAATACTATCACCAAATAAAATGATTCTTTGCATAATTTCTCATCCTTTAAAACTCAATATAAATCTAGTTTACTATAGCATAAATAAGAAAGTCGATACCAAATAGTTGCACGAAAACGATTTTATTTTTGACATCAAAATAGTACAAACGCGTGTCTGGTATGCTATAATGCATAGCGAATGTTTAAATCAAATGTGGAAGGCGTTTATCACTAATGGAAAATCGACTTAATTATTATCAGATCCCACGTGAAGAATGGCGCTTATTTTATCGGGATCACTATGTTCCTTTATCTAGTCAAGAATTAATGCGGATCAAATCATTGAATGATGTGATCTCTTTAAAAGATGTAGAAGAAATATACATGCCGCTTGTTCATTTGTTGGGGATGCGGATGCAGTCTCGTAACTATGCGCAGGGAAAATTGGCAGATTTTTTAGGTATCAAACATAAGAAGCCACCTTTTATTATCGGGATCGCTGGTTCTGTAGCTGTTGGTAAAAGTACGGTTGCGCGTTTATTGCGGGACTTACTGACTGACATTTTCCCACATAATAAGATTCAGCAGATCACGACTGATGGTTTTTTGTATCCGTCTGATGAATTGAAGAAAAGACATTTAATGAAACGTAAGGGCTTTCCCGAAAGCTATGATATGAAAGCTTTGATCAATTTTATCAACGATGTTAAAAATGGTTTGACCGCTAAAGCTCCAGTTTACTCACATTCGGTTTATGACCGTATCCCAGGTAAATATGATGTGATCGACCAGCCGGACATCTTGATCTTAGAGGGAATCAATGTTTTACAGTTGCCAAGTAACCAACAGATCTATATCAGTGACTTTTTTGATTTTTCAATTTATGTCGATGCTGCTGAACCTCTGATCAAAAAATGGTACATGGAACGTTTTGATTTAATTTTGGATAAAGCAAAGGATAAGCCCGAAGATTATTATCATGCCTACGCAATTGGTGACCGTGATATTGCTCATAAGATGGCAGAAGACTTGTGGAATGACGTTAATCATAAAAACTTGCATTCCTATATTTTACCGACAAGAAATCGCGCAGATTTAATCTTGAATAAAGGAAAAAATCATTTGGTTGACGAACTTTACTTGCGTAAATTCGTTTGAGTCTGCTTTTTTGTCCGGTTTTTCTTGAGAAAAGATTGACCGACGGGACAACCGCCGTTACAATAAATTGAGTAGTTAGTGTAAAATTTAAAATGAGGTGAATATCTTGGCTAAAGTTGATATAAAGGACTTCGACAAGATCATCGTCCTCGATTTCGGGAGTCAGTATAACCAGCTGATCACACGGCGTATCCGTGAATTCGGTGTGTATTCTG
>DXAP01000075.1 GCA_019116985.1 Candidatus Ligilactobacillus excrementavium
AGGTGGGCGAGACAAAAACGGCTCAACCACAAAATACAAAAGAACAGTCAGTTTCTAGTGCTAATGACAAGAAAGTTGAAACTAACATGGCCGAAGACGATAAGGAAAAAGACGCTGATTTTAAAGCGAAAGCTAAAAAAGAAGCCACTCCTACAGAGCCAGAAGGTCCAAGTTTTGAAGATGTCTTGGTGGAGCTCGGTAATTATTTGGCGGAAGTTACGAAGAATATGGGAATCGGCGCAACGATCAATGTGACACCAGAAAAGCATACGGTTTACTATGATTTTGAAACTGAGCAAGAAGGTTTGTTGATCGGAAAACGCGGTAAAAACTTGAATTCTTTGCAACTGTTAGCGCAAGATTTTTTAGACAAACGAGTCCGTCGGCGCGTCCGCGTGATTTTGGATGTTGCTAATTATCGGGATCGTCGCGCAGAAACTTTGTCACATTTGGCACAGAAAACGGCTCGTGACGCGATCGCCGCAGGAAAACCGATCACACTTGATCCAATGCCTGCCTTAGAACGTAAAGTGATTCATACTAGTTTGGCAGAAAATGAGCATGTTGAAACGTATTCCAGGGGTAATGAACCACGTCGCGCAGTTGTAGTCGATCCGCAGTAGTAAATGTTAGGCACACAGAGTTGAATTTTAGGCAGAGTCACAATTATTTACGCAAAGGAGAATTCCCATGAAAGAATATGAACCGGGGCATATTGAAAATGAACTTTGTTTTGCGATCTATTCCGCACAAAAGTTTTATACAAAGTTCTATTCAGAATCACTGAAAGAATTTAATTTGACCTACCCACAGTACTTAACACTTTTAGTGTTGTGGGAAGAACGTCGTCCGATGATGATCAAAGAGATCGGTGCTCGCTTGAAACTTGATACCGGAACTTTGACACCTTTGTTAAAACGGATGGAAAAAGATGAGTGGGTCACTCGGACACATGTCCCTGAAGATGGTCGGAAAGTCTATATTGAGTTGACTAAAAAAGGGATCGACAGTGAAGATGACGTTAAAAACCAAGTTAAAACTTGTTTAGATTCGATCGATATGACTTACCCAGAATACGAAGATAGTGTTCAAACGGTAAAGTCGATCGGTAAAAAAATCAAAAAAGTCGATGAAACTTTAGAAGGCCGTTAACATTATTTAGAGAGTGAGACAAAAGATGTTTTGAAGCCGATTTGTAACGATGATCGCGCATTTTGGGTCGTAGCAAAGCGAAGAACCAGAATAACCCAATCGTCCTTACAACAATGCTTCAATCTTTTGGAACACGTTTAAGGGCCGTCGATTTACCCCATTTAATGGGATAGATCGACGGCCCTTTTAGAATTGTATAGCTAGTTATGTCCCAGGTTCTTTTTTTATAGGAGGAAAATAATTTGATATTTGCAAAAGTCGATCATTTGGCCGTGATTTGTCATGATGAAAAGCAGGCACTAGATTTTTATGTTAATAAGCTAGGCTTTACTATAAAAGACCGACATGTCCGTTTAGAAAAAGAAGATATTTTATTTCACTTGGTCGGTGCGGGTCTGACTTTGGAGTTGTTTATCAAACCAACTGCACCAACTCGTGTAACTGATCCAGAAGCAACGGGTCTGCGCCATTTGGCTTTTAAAGTCAAAGATGTTGACCAGGTAGTGTCACGATTGGCTCAGTGCGGGATCGAGTGTGAACCAGTTCGTCAAGACGAATTCACGGGTGAAAAGATGACCTTTTTCTTTGATCCAGATCACTTACCCTTAGAGATCCATGAGTAATTGTGATGTGTGATGCGCGTTGTCTTTGATACTTTTTGAGAGAAATTTGCGAAAATTGATTTTTTCAAATATTGAACCAGAGAAAATGGTTTTGAATTTTATTTGACAAGCTAAAATTTTTAGATTAGAATTGTTAACAATAAATTACAAAACGCTGTGAGAAAGTTAAGTATCATCTTTAAAGTCGAAAGCGAGCTTCGTGTGGTGGAAGGAAGCAGGCCATAAGGTGTGAAGATCCCTTTCGAGCGATGCACCGAAATTTAAGTAACGTGCATTGGTGACACCCATTATAGTGTTAGCGTATCGTCTTTTGGACCGTACGTGAAGAAAGGTAGGCTTTTTGAGGGATCATTAGGTCTGCAAAATAAGGTGGTACAGTGTATAAAGCGCCCTTAATTCAGTATGAAACTGGATCAAGGGTGCTTTTTTTGTGAGGTAATTTATGCTCAGTAAATACATAATTTAATGGAAGGAAGTGGTGGTCGTGGAATCTCCAAGTGACATTAGTCCGATTAAAATTTTACGTCAAAATTTACAAATAAGGGAGTTAATTATTTATGCACGATACACAAGATCTAGATCCAAATCCATTAACAAAGAAACAATACTTCGTCGTTAGTTCCATGTTGTTTGCTCTTTTCTTTGGGGCCGGCAACTTGATCTTCCCAATTCATTTAGGTCAACTAGCTGGGGCTCAATGGGTCACAGCTGGAGTGGGTTTTTTAGTTACGGCCGTTTTGTTGCCGCTACTGTCTGTTTTGGCGATCAGTGTGACCCATTCGCAAGGTGTGTATGACGTCGGGGCACCTTTAGGCCGTTATTTTGCCTTAGCTTTTATGGTACTGATCCATCTGACGATCGGTCCGCTCTTCGGAACACCACGGACAGCTACAGTTCCCTTTACAGTTGGCTTCCAACCGATGTTACCGAGTTCTTGGTCACACATCGGGTTGCTTTTATTCTCGGCTCTTTTCTTCGGGACGGCCTTCTTAATTTCTTACAAGCAGTCTAATATCATGGATATGTTGGGTAGAGTATTGAATCCAGTCTTTTTACTATTACTTTTCGTAGTATTTCTGCTCGGCTTTTTCCATCCAATGGGTGCTGCGGGTGATCAGGGTGCTACTTTAAATTACCAGTCGGCAGGATTCTTTAACGGTTTTTTGCAAGGATATAATACGATGGATGCCTTGGCCGGATTAGCATTCGGTGTGACAGTCGTGACCGCTATCAAACAGCTGGGCAAAACGACTCCGCGCAGTAATGGCAAAGTGACCATGAAGGCTGGTTTTTTAGCGATGGGTATGATCGGCATGATTTATGCCGCTTTGATCTGGTTGGGTGCTACGACTTTGGCCCAATTCAAGGTTTCCGCAGATGGCGGGGTAGCTTTCAATCAAATCGTGACCCATTATTTGGGTGGCGCCGGACACGCTTTGTTGGCGGTTTTGATCACCGTTACCTGTTTGACAACAGCCGTTGGGTTAGTGGCAGCCTTTGCGCAAGATTTCCACAAACATTTTCCTAAGGTCAGTTACCATGTCTGGTTGGCATTGTCTTGTTTGGCTTCATTTCTGACTGCTAACTTTGGTTTGGATAAAATCATCAGTTGGTCCACACCGATGTTGATGTTTTTATATCCATTTGCCATGGTTTTGATCGTTTTATCAGTGGCTTCGCCTTTGTTCAAACATGATCCAGTTGTTTATCTCTGGACGGTGGCCTTTACAGCAATACCCGCATGTTTGGATATGGTCGCTTCTTTCCCGCCAGTAGTTAGCCAAAGTGCTTTCGGTCAGGTTTTGGGTGATTTTCAACAAAAATTTTTACCCTTGGCATCATTTGGTTTAGACTGGTTGCTGCCTGCGGTAGTCGGGGCGGCACTTGGTCTGGCAGTTCACTTTTTGCGACCAGTTTTGGCGGGCAGTACTAATACTAGCTCTGATCAGTAAGTAATTTATAGATCTTGGTTTCAATCTTTTGGAATACGTTCAAGGGCCGTCGATTTAACCCATTTAATGGGATATAGATCGATGGCCCTTTTAGAATCGCACAGTTAGATATGTCTCAGCCCTGTGTTTTTTATCAGCCTTATTTGTTATTTTAGAAATAAAAGGGCACTTTACAACTTTTTCTAAAATTTAAGACCCAAAAAATGCTGGGCGATTTTTAACGAGATCACAACTGAACGCAAGTCATGAAAAGGAACGTTCAGTTCAAGTACAACTGAACGCAAGTCAAAAACATGCCACTGTTACCACAATTTCTCAAATTATTACGTCACTTTTTTTAACGGTGTTGTTGGTGCTGATTATCAAAAATATCGCAGTTTTGATTTTATCCGTGTTGTCTATCTTTTGACATAACTTCCAAACCCTGCCTGCTTGGCAAGAATTACGGGTTAAGAGGACAAGTACACACAAAGACGCTCTAACCCGTGCCCTTAATAAGGAACGGATTTTTACTAGCCTGGCTCAGGCAGCGCAAAAGCACCAAAATTCTGAGATCGTTTTGCAGTTCATACTGGATGTGGGTTCAAGAACTCGGAAAATTTGTAAAAATTTGTAAACTACTGAAATAAAAAAACTCTCCTTGATAATAAATACGGATTTTGTATATTTCCGGTTTTATTACTAAAAGGAGGGCTTATCGTTCGTTAATGTTTTTAGTCTTTGATTTTTTTTGCTACGTGTAAAAGTTTATCCCAAGTTTTAGCTTCTGTGGTTTTTAGGTTGGATTTAACATCCGGTAATGGCAAATTGTAAAAATTCGTAATCAATTCAGCGACTAATTCAGGCTTATCCAAGGGTAACCAATGTGTACCCTTGATGGCTTGCCAGGAAAAAGGTCCACCTACGTATTTACTAGAAGCGGCCATTTGTGCTGAACTGAGGTAGGGATCACTTTTGCCAAAGATCCCAAAAACTGGTATTTCAGTGGGTGGGAAAGGAACTTTAACTTTCGTTGGTTTCAAGTTAGCGCGATATAAGTTTAAAGCAGCGGTAAAACGACCAGGACGACTGAAATCTGGGATCCAATTGGAATCAGCTTCAGGGTCATTTTCGCTAAATAAGCGTAAAACAGCCCAGTCATTTTGCGAAAACATTTTTTCCGCAAATTTTTCTGACTGAAATGCCATTGTGTACCACCCTTTTTGTTGTTGTTCAAAACCACCATCGTTGGCGTAGGCTTTTGGATGTCCAACACTTAATGGAACAAATGAACTAAAATGTTCTGGGTAAAATGTGATCAAACACCATCCTAAGATGGCACCCCAATCATGGCCGACTAATTTGATCGGTCCATCTAAGGCAAGGCGTTGTTTTAATTCGACGATATCTTGCATAAGATACCTGATTTTGTAACTACCGACAGCGATCGGTGCGTCTGACTCACCAAAGCCACGGAGGTCTGGGGCAATTATGCGATAACCATCGTTGATCAAGAATGGTGTCATTTTGCGCCAGACATCGGCAGAATCCGGAAAACCATGAAGCAAAATAATTGGGTCCCCAGCACCTTCATCATAATATGCCATGTTTATTCCTTGTAGCATGATATGTTTGCGTGCTAATTGACGCTGCATGTAAATTACCTCCTAATATACTTTTAGCTAGTTACTTTCATGATACTTTGATTTAGAGAATTTTTCCAATATGATTACTGATTAAAAATAAAGTGAGGTTTCGGTCTTTTGGGACATGTTTAAACAAGAGTTCAACAAAAGATGTTTTGAAGCCGATTTGTAACGGCGATTACGTTATTTGGGGTAGCAGCAAAGCGAAGAACCAGAATGACGCAATCGTTGTTACAGTAAGGTTTCAATCTTTTGGAACACGTTTAAGGGCCTTTGATCTAACCCATTTAATGGTTGATCAAAGGCCCTTTTAGAAGCGCACAGCTAGTTATTTGTAATCATTTGGATCAGCTTGGAGTGGACCGTATTCATCCATTTGAGAATCGCGGAAGTCCCACCATTCACTTTCATAACCGACAAAGCCAGCTTGTTTCATCGCATCATCCAAAATTTTATGATACTTAGCGGCTTCAGCAGGCCATTTAGAGGAGCGACGAGCCATCGCAGTGAAGTCATCAAAGCCAGTTGGCATCGGACATTCTTCACCATTAGCAAATGTCATAGTTAAATCGAAAGTTACCCCTTTTTGATGACTATAATTTTCATCAGGCGGAGCTACAAATTCAGGGTTAGGATAGACCTCAAAGAGTCTTTTTTGCGCTTTCGTTGGACGAAAAGCGTCCCATATTTTCAAACGATACCCTTGTTCCTTGACGATCGAGCTAGCTACTGCAAGTTTTTGGGCAGTTCCAGTCCGAGCGATAGCAGTTGAAAAATCATAGATAACTTCACCAGTGAAGTTGTTAGTTGTGGCGTAACGCAAGTCTACAATGATATCTGGATCAAGCTTTTGTACGTTAGTAAAACCGGTTGATTCAGTGTCCATAAAATACCTCCTATTTAAATGCAGCTCGTAAATGAGATTTTTTCCACGGCTGTTTTATTTTGAAATATGATAAGGCTAATTCCTTCTGTTCTCTTTTCTTAATACATACTACTATTCTACCTGAAATATTGCAGTAAACCTACAGGAGTTTTAAACCTAATTACTTTCTTTAGAAAAGATGATCACCGGAAATAACATTTATGGACAATAGCTGAGCACTTTTTGACGTCAATTCCTTTTACTTGAGAAGACTATGAAAACCAGTCATAATAAGGTTGAATTATAAAGATACATTACGCGTGGTGCTAGTTCGTAACATTTTAAAATAAGTTAACAAAAAAGCCCAAAATTGCTAGACTTTAAGTGACGAAACCAAAAGGAGCATAGCAATTTTGGACCACCTAAAGTTTAAACAAAAACATCATAATTTACAATCCGATTTAGGACAGTTAAAACAGATTTGTGGTTATTTGTATCATAAATATTGTCCCGCTTCTATTTACAACCGGCGTAATGTCGAGCAGACTCAAGTTTCTGATAGCAATATCTTAGCTCTACTTTGCTTACAGACAATCAGCAATATCCAATCGCAACGTGAATTTTTCAAACTGGCGCAGCAGTTTATTCCGCACCAAGTTAGGCTCGATCGGACACGTTTCAATCGGCGCGTCCGACAACTCTTACCTGTTATGATTGCAATACGACAGGGATTAACGCGCGAATTCGCACAAACGGGACAGATCGCCATTATTGATAGTTTACCTAATCCACTGTGTCAAAAGGTTAGAAATAGGTGTACCAAGATTTTTCCTGGACTAGCCAATTTAGGTTACAACGCCACTAAAGACATGTACTTTTATGGTTTTAAAACTCATCTAGCGGTCACGACCAATGGTTATATTTTAAACTATGATGTAACTTCCGCCTCGGTTCATGATACTCAAGCTGCGACAACTTTGATTGCAGGTTGTCCTTGTCCTTTTGTTTTAGCGGACGTGGGTTATGTTGGTCAAGAACTAAAAGAAAAATTCAGAAAAATGGGCTATCTTCTCTGGACACCTTATCGTTCTAATATGCAAGGTGCCAAAGAACATAATAACCACGCTTTAAAGAGGTTACGTCGTACTATAGAAGCACGTTTTTCAATTTTAGTGGACAACTATGGTATTGAACACAACTTAACACGTTCATTGGTAGGCTTTTGGGTAAAGATTGAATTGACGGTTTTCGTTTATGATCTCGGCTTTTTTGATTTTGATGAAAATAAGATTATTACGAACTAGCACCACGCGTA
>DXAP01000076.1 GCA_019116985.1 Candidatus Ligilactobacillus excrementavium
AAATGTACCTCTTAATTGTCATTTGTAACACTTTTGGATTTATCTTCCGGCAAATTATAAATAGTCTCGTTTTTCTTCGAGTAATAATAACGTTCTCGGATATACTTTTGCAGGTATTCAGGATCCTTAAGTTGATCGACTTGCAAATTCAACTCTGAATTTTTACCTTTTTGTTCCTTTAACTCTTTCTTTGCCGTTTCAGTTTGAGTACCGATCTGACTAGCTTGAGTATAATTTTTTACGATCCGAACTGAACAAAACAAAGTCACTATCAAGGCAAAAGCAATTAAGAACTGCATTTTACGTCGATGCCTTTTTTGTAGTGCCTGTTCTTTTTTTTGAAAATCGCTAGCAGAAGTTTGCTGACGATAATATTCATTATTTAAAACTTTGACATTAGACTTTTTACGTGTCATCAGCAAACACCCTCCGCCTCTGTGATTTATTGCTTACAATGCTTTAATTATAACAAGAAAGGCCGGAGATTTCTATTAACTCGTTAAAAAAAGCAATAAAAAGGCCACTAAAAATCACGCTAACAAAAGCGTATTTTTAGCAGCCTTTTAATTATACTACATCCGGTAATCTCTTTTATAATCTTCTGAGATTATTTCATAAAGCTCTTCGGCTTCGCCCTTTTTTGTCGTATCTTTTAAATCACGGATCCTAATAGTCAGTGTTTTATTACCGAAATTAATGACCAAAGTATCACCAATTGCGACATCAGTCGATGATTTAGCAACCTTACCATTGATCGTGATCCTTTTTTGGTCAGAAATTTCTTTGGCAACTGGTCGTCTCTTAATAATACGTGCAATCTTTAAAAACTTATCTAATCTCATTTTTTCACCTCGTTTTGTCAAAACCTACAAAATAAACATTATTTAGTTAATTTGTTTCTTTTTATTATTTTACTCCCACCAGGAAGTGTTTCCCACTCTTCTTGAGTAAATAAATGACTTTTGAGAGCACATCCAATAAATAAAGCTGCGCCCACTATGATCGCCAGTGTCACAAACACTAAACAATTAAAACGATTCAATGTAAAAAGTAATGTCCATATATATTTTAACAAAATAATTTCCACGATCATCAAAACAACACAGACCACTAATTTACTGATAAAAGCCAAAAATTCACTTGGCCGTTGCCTTACACTTCTGGGTAATATCAAGACCAACACCAATAAAGCTGCGCCTAAACTGACGATCGTACAAATCGAAGCCCCAATGATACCATAAAGTTCTATTAACCAAGCATTAAGTAATATTTTAGTAACTAAAGCAGTAACAACTGCCAGAAATGTCCCCAAAAAATTACCCACACTTTGCAAAATAGAATTATAAATACTGATTATGGAAATCAAAGGTACGCTAAGAACATAAATACTGATCGTCAAGCTTAAACTTGAATCTCCAAATAATAAAGTATTGATCTGTGGCATCAAACATATCATCCCTGCTGTAGCTGCAACAGACAACGCGCTGCCAATGTGTAACATCCCAGATGAAACCTTTTGATAAACATGAATTTTCTTTTGTTTCAACGCAGCAGTCAAAGACGGTAAAAGAGTTGACGAAAAACTAATGGCAATAGTCATACCCAGTTGAACTAAGGGTTGCCCCCTATCATAGATCCCCTTTGTAAATTTAGCAGAAGTTACACTTGAGCCAAATTCTTTCAAAGCATTCATCACTGTAAAAGAATCCACAAGTTGTAAAAGTACCATTAACGCTGAAAACAGACAAATTATCATCCCGTCCTTAAAAATTAACCGGAATACTTGATAATAATCTGTTTTATCTGCACTAAAATCAGCCTTTTTCAAAAAATAACGCCAAAAAGTTGAAAAAGTAAGGAGCGCAACAATGGCTCCGAAAACTGATCCAAGCATTGCCAAAGAACCTGTCTTATACACATTCCATCCAAAGTTACTTGACAATAATGCAACGCCAATGATCAAAGCCACACGTACAAACTGTTCACTAACTTGCGATATTGCAGTTGGCATCATTTTAAATGTCCCTTGATAATACCCCCGTGCACTCGCTAAAAAAGGCATCAACAAAAACATCCAAGAAACACTTGAGATCAGTGGCGCCAATTGGAGATCTCCCATCCACGAAGCAATCACTTTTGCACCAACTTGTAATAACAAAAACATCACAAGTGCTAAGCATGACAATAAGGCAAAGACTTGCGAAACTATTTTCATTCGCTGTTTCTCATCGCTTTTTTGGGCGACTAATTTAGAAATAAAAACTGGCAAACCATTTAAAGCGAAAGTCATGCCGATCCCATAAATCGGATAAACTTGTTGATAAACATAAAAGCCGGTATTACCGACAATATTTTGAAATGGAATACGATAAATGGCACTTAAAATTTTAGCAACCAAAGCCGCTACTGTTAAGATCAAGGCTCCATTCATCGTTTTTTTCATTTGTTCATCTTTCACTACTTATCAACTGCTTTCTGCTTGGGAATAGCTAATTGTTCAGTTAAGCTTTGTACTAATTTTTGTAATTGAGACAACACGTCAGAATTTTCCATTTTCGGTTGAATGACTAAAACTATCTTCATCTTATCCGTTCCTGGTTCTAAGGTTGCACTAAATTTAGTTTGTGCAACTGCCTTTAGTAGCTGTTTAGCTTGAAATGTTCGAGTTGCTTTTTGGCTCAGCTCAACACTGATTTTTTTATCATTTTGCTTGATCGATTCAACCATCGCCTGGTCCGCATACATTTTTAACAAACCAATATCAAGTAAAGATGCGACCTCATCAGGATATTCACCAAAACGATCGATCAGATCATCTTGTACTTCAACATACTCATCTTTTGACTGAAACTGTCTAACACGTTTATAGATCTCGATTTTTTGGCGCGGATCTTCAATATAAGTTCCTGGCAGATACGCCTCAACATTTAAGTTGATCTCAGTATCTGTCTTTTCTTGAACTTTTTTACCTTGCTTACGTGCAACAGACTCATTAAGCATTTGCGTGTATAGATCATATCCAACCGAATCAATAAATCCGTGTTGTTGTTTACCTAAAATATTCCCCGCACCACGGATCGACAAATCACGCATAGCGATTTTAAACCCCGAACCTAACTCTGTAAAATCTTTTATAGCTTCAAGACGTTTTTCACTAACTTCGTTTAATATTTTATTTTGTTGATACATAAAATAAGAATACGCTACTCGACTAGAGCGACCAACACGGCCTCTTAATTGATACAACTGAGCTAACCCCATTCGATCCGCATTCTCAACGAACAACGTATTGGCGTTAGGAATATCAACACCAGTTTCAATGATCGTAGTCGTTACTAAAACATCATACTCACTATTAATGAAATTATATAAGATCCGTTCCATTTGATTTTCACTCATTTGACCGTGAATATAAGTGATCCTAGCATCTGGTATTAGGGCTTGTAACTCATCAGCAACTTTTTCAATATCAGCGACTCGGTTGTGCAAATAAAAGGCTTGACCACCCCGTGCCATTTCACGTCTGATCGCATCAACGACCACACCATAGTTTTGTTCCATCACGTAGGTTTGGATCGGATAACGATTCATTGGTGCCGTTTCGATCACTGACAGATCTCTGACACCAAGCATTGACATATTAAGCGTACGTGGGATCGGTGTTGCAGTCAAAGTTAACACATCAACGTTTGATTTTAATTGTTTCAGTTTTTCCTTATGTTTGACACCAAAACGCTGTTCTTCGTCTACGATCAACAAACCAAGATCGGCAAATTTAACATCTTTTGATAATAAGCGATGAGTCCCGACTACAATATCACACATACCTTCACGGGCATCCTTGATAGTCTGATCAGACTGTTTTTTAGTTACAAAACGTGACAAAATACCGATCTCAACTGGAAATCCAGCAAAACGTTCAACCAAAGTTTCGTAATGTTGTTGTGCCAGAACGGTCGTTGGAGCAAGAAAAGCAACCTGTTTGCCATCTTGTATCGCCTTAAAAGCAGCTCGCATCGCAACCTCTGTTTTACCGTAACCAACATCACCGATCAAAAGACGATCCATCGGCTTTTCCTTTTCCATGTCACGTTTGATCTCATCTGCGCTCCGTAACTGATCAGGTGTTTCTGTATATGGAAATGCATCCTCAAATTCTTTTTGATAACTAGTATCCTTAGAAAACGCAAACCCCTTTTCAGCCTCACGTTTGGCGTATAAATCAACTAGATCATCGGCGATGTCTTCGATCTTACCCGCAACACGTTTTTTAGTTTTAGTCCATTCACTACCACCCAATTTGTTAATGTGCGGTGTTTTAGCTTCCGAAGATACATATTTTTGTACGCGATCTAACTGACTAACAGGAATAAATAATTGTGCATCATTTTGATAGTCGATCGTCAAATAATCCTGATGTTTCCCATCGACTTCCATAGTTTGCATACCCATAAAACGACCGATACCATGATTTACATGTACAACATAATCACCTTTTTTTAAGTCAGTATAACTTTTCAAGCGCTCGGTATTTTTCATTGTTTGACGCTTGGGCTGTTTTTTAGTTGCTTTAGCAAACAACTCATTTTCAGTTAAAACAACCAAATTCGCCTGCGGTAATTCAAAACCCGTCTGTAATGAACCAGCAACGACTTGAACTGTCTTTTCTTGCAAACTATCTTCTTTAGTAATAATACTTGGAATTTCAAAATCATCTAAAGTTTGCGAAACTTTCGCGATCCGTTCATTATCAGGGATAAAGATCACGACCGTTTGTCCCTGTTTGCTCCAACGGTCAGATTCCGTCTTTAATAATGGCATCTGGCCAAAAAATTGCTGTACTGCACGTGCCTTGATATCAAGCATTTGATTAAAGCGTAAATTTCCCATACCTTTTTGGAAAAGTGACAAAAAGATCTGCGGGTGCTTATCATTTTGTTCCCGAGTACGTACATCAACTGATAATTGTGTATCTGGTAAAATGCTGTGTGCTTTTAACTTTTCGGTCAGCCACTCTGCATTTTGCGTTTCAACATCATTTTCTTTGTCTAACAAACGTGAATAATCGTCAAAGATTACTATTCCATCTGGTTGCAAATAATCTAACAATCCATTCTTATCAGGCATTATTTCTGCGGCAAAAACATGGTAAGCATCAGTTAAATTACCTTTTTGCAGGTCGCTGACGATCACCTCAAAATTACCTGATAGTTGTTTTTTATCTTCTGGATCATCCAACTTTGCCAAATATTTTTTATACTCTTTTTGAATCTTTTTTGAAGCTGCTTGCAAGTCTTTTGGAAAAGCGATGAAATCTGTTGCGGGCATCACCACCGCTTGTTCGATGTTTTTGACACTTCTTTGGTCGGTAGAATCAAATAAACGAAGTGAATCGATCTCCGTATCAAATAAGTCACAACGTAGTGGATATTCCGAATTTAAGCTATAAATATCTAAAATAGAACCTCTAATAGCAAAGTCGCCTGGTCGCTCGACCATTTTCTGACGGGTATATCCCATTGTACCTAACAAGCGTGCTGTTTCATCTAGGTCGATCTCAGCGCCTACTTGCAATTCAAACTGACTCTTTTTCCAAACATCTGGTGCAGGTAAGAAACGCGTCAGACCAGCAGCGGCAGTTACGATGATTGCAGGTTCTTGGCTAACTAACGCATTAAGCGCTAAAACTCGCTGACTTTTAAAATCTGGTGAGCTGGTTGCGATCTCTTCAGCTATCATTTCATCGACAGGAAATAAATAAACTGAATTTTCATCTACTAAATTAGTCAAATCATCCACTAGCCGTTGAGCATGATACAAATCGTCGGTCACAACGATCTGTGTTTGCTTTTTTTTAAGAAATAATTCGGCTAGCATTACCGTTTTAGACGAACCATTCAGCCCCGTTAATAGATGATGACCAGTCTCTAATTTATCCTGCCACTGATGATACTCCGTGATCTCTTCAAATAGATCCGTAATCCTCATTAGCTTTTTCTCCTTCTAATTAAAACGATTCATTGTATTCATAAAAGTATTACCTTCTAACCAGTACTCGATCGCATCGGCTGCATGGTTAAATGCATCTTGCATAGCTGGTTGTTCCTCTGTAGAAAAACGTGATAAAACCCAATTTACAACTGACATCTGTTGCGGGTGATCGATCCCGACCTTGATACGTTTAAAATCCTGGGTATGTGTATGTGCGATCACACTTTTTATCCCATTATGTCCACCGGCTGAGCCTTTTTGGCGTAAGCGGATCCGCCCCGTTTTTAAATCCATATCATCATGAACAACGATCAAATCAGAAACGTCAATATTAAAATAATCCATCAATGGTCCGACTGCTCGACCAGAATCATTCATAAGAGTTGTCGGTTTAACTAACAGTACTTTTTCATTACTAATAAAAGCCGTTGCGATCAAAGCCTCAAATTTTTCTTTGTTAAATTCCACGTTATATCGATCTGCTAAATTTTCAACCACTGAAAAGCCGACATTATGACGTGTGTTTTCATATTTACGCCCAATATTACCTAAACCTACAATCATTTTCATTTATTTACATCCTCTATCTTTTTATTATCTTGTGCACAACATAACTTTTACACCAATCTGGTTAAAACGTTTACACCAATCTTATGCACCAAAAGCGGCCGAGGTTTTAAAACAACCCCAGCTGCTATGTACTGACTTGAAACCAATTATAGCACATTCTTTCATAACTTTTGAAAAAATTGTCTCATTTTTTGAAATTATTTATCACACTTTCTGAAAACATGTTATACTAAAAGTGTGTTAAAAATGTCACTTAATTGAGAAAGGACGATTTGTTGTGTCTATTACACAAAATCATCAAAAAGTTATTTTAGTTGGCGACGGAGCTGTTGGTTCTAGTTACGCCTATGCTATGGCTATTCAAGGTATTGCTGAAGAAATTGGTATCGTTGATGTTATCAAGGAACGTACTGAGGGAGATGCCTTGGATCTAGTCGACGCTACCGGTTACACATATCCGAAGAAAATTTATTCTGCTGAATATAGTGATTGTTCAGATGCTGACCTTGTAGTTATCACTGCAGGTGCTCCACAAAAACCAGGTGAAACTCGTCTTGATCTTGTCAACAAGAACCTTAAGATCTTGTCTAGCATTGTTAAACCCGTTGTAGATTCTGGTTTCTCTGGTATCTTCTTGGTCGCAGCTAACCCTGTTGATATCTTAACATATGCAACTTGGGCATTTTCTGGTTTTCCAAAAGAACGTGTCTTAGGTTCAGGTCCTTCATTGGATACAGCCCGTTTACGTGTTGCAATGTCTGATTTAACAGGGATCAAAGATCCTCGTTCAATGCATGCTTATATCATGGGTGAACATGGCGACTCAGAATTTGCTGCATACTCTTCTGCAACAATTGGTGGTGTTCCATTCTTGGATTGGGCAAAAGAACATGATATTACCCAAGATGACCTAGACAAGATGGAAAATGATGTCCGTAATAAAGCTTACACGATTATTCAAAAGAAAGGTGCTACTTTCTATGGTGTTGCTGCTGCTTTATCACGTATCTCACGTGCTATCTTACGTGACGAAGATACAGTCTTGCCAGTTTCAGTTTGCATGGACGGTCAATATGGCTTAAATGATATTTACATCGGCACACCTGCAGTTATCAATGCTAGTGGTGTCAAACAAATCGTTGAAGTTCCTTTAAGCAAGAAAGAACATGACCAAATGACATCTTCTGCTAAAACCTTGAGAGGGATTTTATCAGATGGTATGGAAAACTTGAAAAAGAGTCAAGAAAACTAATTAAAATCAATTAATTTATAGAGAGTGAGACAAAAGATGTTTTGAAACCAATTTGTAACGCCGGTCGCATTATTTTGGGCGTAGTAAAACGAAGAACCAGAATAAGGAAATCATTGTTACAAGTTTCAATCTTTTGGAACTCATTTAAAAACAGAGAGCGGAGTGCGGCGTTTAGAAGGTGAGCACTAATTGACTAGCTGGGTATAATGCTTTTTTGGCATTAGAGCCGGCTAGTTAGTTAGGCACAACCTTCTGCCAGGCGAAACTCATTTAAGGGCCATCGATCTGATCCATTTAATGGGATATAGATCGATGGCCCTTTTAGAATCGCACAGCTAATTATGTTCCAGTTCCTTTTTCTTTGCAAAAATTTACTTTTATCTTAACTTTCACGTACAAAACTACCTCTTGTATTTAAAATTAAAAATTAACTGTCTATTAAAATTCACGTCGATTTACCAACCCATATTAAGGAGCAATAATTTTAAAGTTCTTATTTTATAGTGTTCTAGCGTAATAGTATGTTATCATTAAATTATCATAAACCATTTTGTAAAAGTGAGGAATTTATATGCTGCTAAAAACTTTGATCAAACCAAAAAATGAATTAACTACTGTTCAAGAAGATTTTACCTTACAACAAGCACTTGATGTGCTAGAAGACTCAGGCTATCGTTGTGTACCAATTTTAGATAAAACTGGTAAAATTTTCCGTGGAAATATTTATAAAATGCATATTTACCGTCATAAATCACGTGGTGGTGATATGTCTTTACCTGTAACTCACTTACTAAAAAATGCTTCGAAATTTATATCACTTGACTCTGCATTTTTTAGTGTTTTCTTCACGATCCGTGATCTCCCATACATCACAGTTCTTGATGAAAAAAACAACTTTTATGGCATCTTAACTCACAACCGCCTATTAGAAATGCTTTCGCAATCGTGGAACGTTAATATTGGTAGTTATGTTTTAACCGTCGTTTCAAGTGATGAACGTGGTGATTTAGTGGAGATGGCTAAAATCATTACCAAATACACATCAATTTCAAGCTGTATCACCCTTGATGTCCAAGCAGGAGAACTAGTCCACCGTACAATGTTCACCTTACCTGCCGATGTTTCTCACGATAAATTAGAAAAAATCGTAGCCAACCTTGAACGTAAAAACTTCAAGGTTCCAGAAATTGAAGACCTACAAGGCTAATATTACAGAAAAATTCCATCTAAACGATCTAAAGTGAACCAAAAGATGCTTTGAAGCCAAGTTGTAACGATGATCGCGTTATTTTGGAACACGTTTAAAGGCCGTCAGTCTATCCCATTTAATGGGTTTTAAACTGACGGCCCTTTTTATAATCACACAGCTAGTTATGTCCCAGCCCTTTTTAATACCAAAAGGAAACGTGAACTCCTAATCTTGGCTTTGACAAACTTCCACTACCAAATCGACAAAATCTCGTTTAGGATGAAATTCATCATGCACGATATAAGTCATCTTGATGACTTCCCACGACACTTGATTGTCACCGAGCATTAGCCTATCACCCACATGTGGCACAAATGGAAGTTCAACCATCATTTTACCAGAACCTTTTGAAATTGGAGCATCAGAATTAATTTGAGCACGAAACATAAAGCTTCCTCCCTCATCGTATTATTAAATAGCACGCTTATAATACAACGTATCCTATGGCCACTTAAATTCAGCGGTACTTTTCAATAAAATATGTAATTCTTTGTTCGCAAGTTTAATGACGCTTTTTTTTATGTACAACAGATAAGCCGACACTAACTTTTAAGGCTTGATCAACTAATCCCATATTGTGTGGATCCAGGTGCATGATTTTTTCACGTAACCGCTGTTTATCAATTGTTCTGACCTGTTCAAGCAAAACAACTGAATCTCTTTCTAAGCCAGCCTTTGACTTTTTTAACCCAACATGAGTTGGCATTTTAGGTTTAGCGATTTTTGAAGTGATCGCTGCGATCACAACAGTTGGACTAAATTTGTTCCCAATATTATTTTGAATTATCAAAACTGGACGCATACCACCTTGTTCTGAACCAACTACTGGTGATAAGTCTGCATAATAAATATCGCCCCGTTTTATTTCTTTATCGGACATTCACTGCCCCCCTCTTCCCATACTACTAATTTTAAAAGCTAGAAAGATCTCTTTCGCAAGATAAAAATTCGTGACAAATTTCTTTATTCAAATCTGCCATCTCACAATAACCAGTCACCAACGCACGCATGTTAGACCGTTTTTGAACTACATAATCAAGTGCTGCCTGGTCATTTAATAAAACGTGGAGTGGAATTGAAAAATAATCACAAAACATCTGTAACTCCTCTTGACTCAACAAACTACCTGAAATTTCGTTATTTTGGTTTTGCATTATATCCCACCACTATTCCTTAGTTAAGTGTCTTAAATATTACCACTAAACCCATAAAAATTAAACTAACCTGCTAGAAAACAACTATCCATTCCAAACATATACTCGTTGTACTCGTTCAGTCAACGCACTAATGACTTCATAGTGGATCGTATGCACGTAATCAGCAACTTGCTGTGCAGTGATAGTATTATTGCCATTCGTACCAATCAAAGTGACTTTAGTTCCAACCTTAAATTGATGTGGTAACCTGACCATGATCTGGTCCATGCAAACACGTCCCACGATTTCACAATACTGGCCTTCCACTAAAACCGAAAAGCCTTGTAAGCTACGTGACCAGCCATCAGCATAACCGATCGGTATCGTACCGATCCATTCATCACTTGACGCAAGATAAGTTTCACCATATCCGATCGTTGCACCCTTTTGAACTTGCTTAACAGCGATCAACTGACTAACTAATTCTAAAGCCGGGCGTAATTTCGTTGGTTCAGTCAATTCTGTACCTGATGGATTTAAACCGTACATCCCAATTCCATAACGCACCACATTACCAACAGATCCGGAATGCCACATTGCCGTTGCGGTATTTGCACAATGAACATAGCGTGGCAAAGTAGGCACGATTTTAAGCATTTCATTTAATTTATTAAGTTGCTGTTCAAAATAATATGTTTTTTTCGAATCTGCACTAGCAAAATGAGTAAACAGTCCCGCAAATTCAAATTCCTCTACATATTGATCAAGACGGCCTAATGCCTGTTTTAAATCATTTGGAAAGCGAAAACCGATTCGCCCCATCCCTGTGTCTAATGCCAAATGAACCTTTAATTTTAATTGACTTTGACGCAGTAAAGGCGCAGCTGAATCCAAGAAAGATACATCACCGACTGCAACAGATAAATCATTTTGCGCCATCGTAACAGCTTCCAGTGGACTATTAACTCCCAAGATCAAAATTGGCTCAGTAAATCCTGCTTCTCGCAAAGCAAGACCTTCATCGATCAAAGCCACACAAAAGCCACTAGCTCCTGCATCTTTCGCTACCCTGGCAACAGGAAGAAGTCCATGTCCGTAAGCATTAGCTTTCACAACAGCAAATAGTTCCTGCCCTTTTCTTAAACGTGATACTTCCGCTGCTACATTATGATAAATAGCACCTAGATCGATCACAGCTTTAGTCTCACGATGTCTTCCTACGACCATAATCCCACCACCAAACTTTCTTATCTTTCTATCAACACTTCAGTCAATACAAGTTCTGAAGTATGTGAAATTGAAACAGCAACATTAGCTGAACCCTTTAACGGATGTTGTGTAACTTGCGGCTGTCCAGACTCATCGTTTAAGAGCTCAATATCCTGAAATGAAAGCTGCGAACCAATTCCTGTTCCATAAGCCTTACTATAAGACTCCTTAGCTGAAAACCTTCCGCCTAAAAATTCGAGTTGTCTTCTGTTAGAGAGATTCTCATATACCTCTAGCTCATTAGCAGTCAATACCCGACTCGCAAAATTACTACTTCTCTCTTGCGCACGCTTGATCCGCGAAAGATCTGTAATATCTACTCCCACTCCAACTACCACAACTCGACCTCCATAAAAAAACAAAGATTTACTATATTTTATCAAAAATTTGCAATAATGTTTAGTAACTAGAGAAATTTAAAAAATTAAATTTATTCCCTGCCTAAAAAAGGCAAAAAAGAAACTGGGACATAACTAGCCTGTTCAATTCTAAAAGGGCCGTCGATCTATCCCATTAAATGGATAAATCGACAGCCCTTAAATGAGTTTCGCCTGGCAGAAGGTTGTGCCTAACTAACTAGCCGGCTCTAATGCCAAAAACGCATTATACCCAGCTAGTCAATTAGTGCTCACCTTCTAAACGCTACGCTCTCTGTTTTTAAATGTGTTCCAAAAGATTGAAGCCATACTGTTGTAACAAACCGGCTTCAAAACATCTTTTGTTTCACTTTCTTTTCATGTTTCAATGATCTGTTTAAACTATTTTTTTCTGATCGTGTACTTTCTTTTCGCTGATTGATCACGGTCATATTTCTTACGTGCACGGTCTTTGTGATTATAGCGATTGCTATTTCCATTACCGTTGCCACCCTTACGACCGTAATTTTGTCCTTTGCGTCCGTTATACTTACCACCACGACGATTATGATGATAACCACCTTGAGAACGACGGCCCTTCTTATGAGGCAATGGGCGTTCAGGTGTGATCTTAACAGGAACATTTTGTGCGTCATCTTTTGTCAAATCATTCAACAAAGCAGCCGCGATCTGTTTAGCATCATATTTTTCTAACAGTTGTTCTGCTTGATCTTCATATTTAGCAGATTCTGGATCATCGATCAACTCTTGCACGCTTCCAACGGCTGCAGAAACTTGACCAATAAAGGCTTCTTTTTCCGTCGGCGGCTTCATCGGCAGCATGCGCTTCTTAGTTAAGCGTTCGATCACCCGAAGATAATCCATTTCATTTGGAGTTACGAACGTTACTGAAACTCCATGGTGCCCAGCACGGCCTGTCCGACCGATCCGATGAACATAGCTTTCTGGATCTTGTGGGATATCATAGTTATAAACATGAGTTACTCCAGAAATATCTAACCCACGAGCAGCCACGTCTGTAGCAACTAATATATCCAATTTACCAGCTTTAAACTTATTCATGATCGTCATCCGCCGTTGTTGCGTTAAATCACCGTGGATCCCTGCAGCGTTATAACCACGCGCTTCAAGCCCTTTCGATAATTCATCCACACGACGTTTAGTTCGACCGAAAATAATCGTTAATTCAGGTGCTTGAACATCAATGATCCGTGTCATTGTATCAAATTTTTCAAATTCACGTGCTTTTACGTAAAATTGATCAACTAAATCTGTTGTTAGTTCTTTTGATTTGATTTTAACAACACTTGGTTCATCCATAAATTTCTCGCCAATTTTTAAGATCTGCTTAGGGATCGTAGCGGAAAATAATAATGTTTGTCTTTGCTTGGGAAGCGAAGAAATGATCGACTCAATATCTTCTAAAAAGCCCATGTCTAACATTTCGTCAGCTTCGTCCAAAACTAGTGATTGAACATGACTTAAATCAACCGTTTTCCGACGAATATGGTCTAACAAACGTCCAGGTGTTCCAACTAAGATCTGTGGTGCATTCCTCAAGTTTTGGATCTGACGTCTAATGTCAGCCCCACCATAAACAACTTGAACTTTACCATGTTTGTCTTTGCTTAAACGAAATAATTCTTCCTGGGTCTGTATAGCCAATTCACGAGTCGGTGAAATAACCACTGCTTGGATCTGGCGTTTTGAAGTATCAACATCTTGAATGATCGGCAAACCAAAAGCTGCCGTTTTACCAGTACCAGTTTGAGCCTGACCAATAACATCTTTCCCCTGTAGAACAAGCGGAATTGTTTGCTCCTGGATCGGTGTTGCTTCTTCAAAGCCACTGCGTTTGATTGCTTTTAGTATCTCAGCATCCAAACCTAATTCATCAAATTTCAAATAACCTTTCCTCCTAGACTGCATCTTGCAGTTGTTCCTGATTTGTTATTACAAACAAATCAACTTCACAACACAGCCAGTTGGAACTGTCCTTCTTCTGTCTTGCAAAGTTTCTCTCTAAAACACGTATCCATAAAATACTAGCACCTTTAAATAGATAAATCAATTACCAATTAAAGAAACTAATACTTTTTCTAGTGCGATACCGTGGCTTCCCTTGATCATGACCATATCGTTTGCGGTTAGTTCTTGGTCAAGGTCTGAATAAAGCTGTTCTTTTTGATCCACGTCATATTGATGGATCTGTGTACTTGATAATTTGTCTTGTAAAGCATTACCTAAATTTTTCATCAAGTCACCGCACAAATAAACACCGCTAATTTCTGCTGGATCGATCGCATCAGCTAAACTAGCATGCATTTGTGCTGCTTTATCGCCTAATTCCAACATGTCGCCTAAAACCACGTAACGCTTGCCATCAGTTGGGACTTGGCTGAAAGCCTCAATAACTTTCTTAGCAGCCGTCGGATTAGAATTATAAACATCACTTAAGATCTTTTCACCTTTTTTACCAGTGACCCATTCGGCACGATTTTTTGTGATCGTAAAATTCTTTAGTGCTTTTTCCATATTTTCTGGTGATACCCGGAAAACCTGGCCAACACTAATAGCCGCCAAAGCATTATTAACATTATAAGTCCCTAACATTGGGATACTAAATGAAATGTCTGGGTATAAAGCAACCTTAAACGAAGTCGAATCATCATGTCCCTCAATTTGTGTAGCAGCAACATCATTACTTTCATTATTCCCAAATGTTAATTGAGACATCGTTTCATCCTTGGCACGGCTAACTAGCAAAGGCTCGTCACCATTATAAATAAAGTAACCATCTTCTGTCAGTCCGTGTGTGATCTCCATCTTAGCATCCGCGATTTTATCTCGCGTACCGAAAAATTCGATATGTGCTTCACCGATCATCGTGATGACCGCAACATCTGGTGAGACCAACTTACTCAAATAGTCTAATTGACCAAAACGATCCATTCCTAATTCAACTACCAAAACTTCCGTATTAGGTTCCATCGTCAAACAAGTCATTGGGACACCAATTTCATTGTTGAAGTTTTCAGGTGTTTTTTTAACGTGAAATTGAGTGCTCAAAATTGACGCCACCATATCCTTAGTAGTTGTCTTACCATTGCTACCAGTGATTGCAACCACACGTGGGTTAATTTTTTGTAAGTAATAACGGCCTAATTGTTGTAGGGCTTTTAACGAATCCTCCACAGTCAAAAATGGGAGATCTTCTGGAAAATCAGAATGGTCTTCCTGCCATAAAGTAGCAACTGCTCCGTTATTCTTAGCCGCTTCAACAAATTGATGACCATCATTGTCACCGATCAACGGCACGAACAAAGCACCTGCACTGATTTTACGAGAATCAAAGCTGACACTTGTCACCGTGATGTCATTCCAACCATCTTGGGGTTCAATGTTTAACGCTTGTGCAATTTCAGCTAATTGCATTTTCATAATATATTTTCTTCCCTTCGAATCATCGTGAGCTTCAGTTGCCACGATATTTTACCACTGGCAATTGTATCACAGTTTTTACAAGTAATGAAACAATGTCACTATCGCACGACCTAAGACCACCGAGTAACGGGTTTTCTCTCATTATCTTGTAAGAAAAAAGCCTAGGCAAAAGATAACTTTTACCTAGGCCTAATTACGGTGTTTATTAAAATAAACAGAATCAATAACACTCCACAATGTCTTGATTCAGACACACTGCATTCCGGCAGTAAAACGTGCCCCGTTTCGATCAAACCGCTAGGCGCCACAGCGCAACAATTAAATTGTCCGGCTATATCTCGACTCATCGCATGACCTTACTTTACTCGCTTAAAACGAAAAATTCAAGTTCAAATTACTTTAGTCTAAAATTTTGTCCATTCTGTGATGCTTGATACCTGCATCTAAAAAACCAGCACCTTTGACCTGATAGCCTAATTTTAAATAAAAATTCTGTGCTTGATCTTGCGCACCCAAAGTTAATAACTGAATGTGCTTACTATAAGCAACATTTTCGATTTCTCGTAACACTTCAGTTCCCAAGGATCTTTTGCGAAATTCACTTTTAACTGCTACTCTTTGGATATGCCAAATACCAGCATCTTCCTCAATTACTCGTGCAGTTACCACAGGCTGGGAATTTAAATACCCCACAAAATACAACGGTCCTTGTTCATGGTCGATCTCATCAGTTGGGGATACATTTTGCTCTTTGACAAAAACCTCAGTACGCAAAGCCAGTGCATCTAGATAGACCTGATCATTCAAATCAGTAGTCCGTTTAAATTCTACCATCAGATCACTCCTCTCTTTTTTCATATTATACAAACAATCTCTAAAATTACGAATTTAAAGGTTGAATAAGCTGTTATTTTATCTCGTTAGAACAAAACTATCACCGACAAACTAATCATTTCACATTGATAACAAAAATAATTGCAACTTTATAAAAAGGAACTATAATAAAGTCGAAGTGTGAAAGCTTCAATTTATGGAAATTGAAAAGAGGCGAAGAAACGTGGCTAAAAAGTTAAGCAAAGAGGAACGCAAAGCTATGGCCCGTAAGGCGATGGAAGATCGCGCAAAACATCCGAATGAGTCCAAGGGCTCCGGCTTCGCTAAATTAGATGAAGATGCTAAAAAGCTTCACTAATTAGATTCTAAAAATTTCTATGCTTTTGTGCTTAATTGCACAAAAAAGGCCGACAAATCACGCCGACCTTTTTATTTTTCATTATTTGTTAGGACCTTCCTATAAATTTCAAGTGTCTCCGGATCATCATAAATATCAAAATAAACCTCATCAAAGGCTCCCAAAAACTCCTTGCGACTCAAGATATCTTTAAAAAGCTGAGCTGTTAATTGCGGATCATTTTGAAAAGTACCACACCCAAATGCCCCCAAAATCAAATTTCTTACCCGTTCATTTTTAAATGCACGTAAAGTTCGCAGTATTTTATCAAAAAGATCGATCTCAACATGCTGGTTACTAACTGGCAACCCCTCTTGTTTCATAGCAACAATATTTGGGGCACTGATGGAAACAATATCTGGATATTTATAGTGATTAGCTAAGCCCTCTTCTTTTTCATCACGTAATACTTTGACATGATGCGAATAAATCAAAGAACGACTATAGTAAAAACCATTGTCATTACGTTTATTGTCTGCATAATAGGTTTGCTTAAACTTTAATAATTCAGGGTAAAGAAATGAATTACGGCATAGTGTTTGTTCTTGAGCATTAATACCATCCTGAAAGCGTCCACCTGGTTCAATGGGGTCCGCAAAATTCATGACCCCTAACGAACGGTGATCAGAAACACGTGCGATCCGATATAACACATTTTCTGCACGAACTTTGATCTTTGGCGAATTTACACCTAACGGACTAGATTCGTCTTGTCGGCTTACGATCAGCATAGAATCTTGCTGTAAATTATTCATTTCTATCTGGTATAAGTTCATTGCCTTATGTCCTAATGCTTTACGATATTTAATTAATTCCGTTGTATAGTTATCAGTGCCAGCTACTTCTTTTGCCATACTGAATGTGTCAACCCCCCGTATTGCTGGACCTCGACTAATGAGACATTCGGTGCGTTTAAGTCTGTATCAAACAATGGTATTCCACTACCTAATTGCACCGGCACAGTTGTTAAGCGGATCTCATCAACGCTATTAACACTAGTTAATTGGTTAATAACTGATGGTCCTCCCAAGATCCAAATATTACATTTTAGCTGTTCTTGTACTTTTTTTAATGCCAATGTTAAATCACCTTTAACTCGGATCACTCCAGCAAGAGTTTCCAACTTTTGACGTGAAGCAACGATCAACTTTAAGCCTCTATTTATAAGTTCAGAAATTTGCTCTGGATATTGTTCATACGTCTTTCTACCCATAAATACCGCGTCACAGTCTGACGGATAAACTAACTGCATACCAGCTGGAACAAATTCTTGATAATATTGTTGTAATAATGACGTACTGCCGTTGATCGCACATACGTAGCCATCTACACTAACCACTATCGACAGTATTACCTTCCCATTTGACATATTGATCTTCCCCATATTATGTAATATTCTTCAAAACACTCTTAATTTTACACTAGATAAAACAAAAAAAATAGTAATGCAGAACAATTCAGATCTTAACTACCATCTTATTAAAAATCATTTTCTTTTTATCGTAATGGGGAAACTGGGAGATAACTAGCTGTGCGATTCTAAAAGAGAGCGGGACAAAAGTCGTTTTGAAGCCGGTATGTAATGTCGTTTACGCCATTTTTGGCCGTAGCAAAGCGCAGAACAGGAATGGCGTAAACGACATTACATTGAGGATTTAGACTTTTGAAGCGCGTTTATGCTATAAAAATTACAAGCGATAATTTGATTATTTTTAGCAAAAGAAGAGACTGGGATATTGTTTTGTCCCAGCCTCTCAAACGTATTCCAAAAGATTAAAGTGTCTTTTAGAATACTCTCAGAATATTCAGTTAATTTAGAAAATAAAATGTATTACGCCTTATTATTCTACGTTTAAGATCCACAAGAATAGCAAAAAGACAAAGAACATAACATACATTAAAGCAGGAACTTCTTTACCACGTTTGGCAGCGATCATAGTGATCGGATAAGCGATAAAACCTAAAGCCAAACCATCAGCAATACTATAAGTCAATGGCATCCCACTAATGATCAAGAATGCGGGGATAGCGATCTCTAATTTATTCCATTCGATCTTAGCCATATTTTGTGCCATCAAAACACCAACAATAATTAAGGCTGGTGCGGTAACTTGTGATGTAACTACACCTAATAGAGGAGAAAAAAACATCCCTACGATAAACATAAAACCAGTCACAACAGCGGTTAAACCAGAGCGACCACCCACTGCGATACCAGCGGACGACTCAACGTACGCACCAACTGGTGAAGTACCAAAGATAGAGCCCGCCAACATGGCAGTCGAATCGGAGATCAAGGCTTTACCAACTCGTGGCATCTTATTGTTTTTCATAAAACCGCCTTGTTGTGCCAAACCAACTAATGTACCAGCTGTATCAAAGAATGTGACCAATAAAAATGTCAGTACAACAACTACCAGCTGTAAAGAATTAATATCCGTCACGTGTTTAAAAGCGACCCCAAAAGTTGGTGCTAAACTAGGAATACCAGAAACAATCTCATGAGGCATTGGAATAAAGCCAGTCATGACCCCAAATATCGATGAAAGCAACATTCCGATGAAAATAGCCCCGGGTACATTAGTAACCATCAAAATAACTGTCACTATCAAACCAAAAATCGTGACCCAAGTTGAGCCAGAAAGAGAGCCTAAAGTAACTAAGGTCGACTTATCACCAGCCACTAATCCGCCACCTTGCAATCCAATAAATGCGATGAACAAACCGATCCCTGCTGAGATCGCTGATTTAAGGTCTGCAGGAATAGAATCAATGATTTTTTCACGTAATTTAAAAACTGTGATCAAAATAAAGAGTAAAGCAGCTACAAAAACACCCGCTAGAGCCGTTTCCCATGGAATTTTCATTCCAATACAAACTGAATAAGCAAAAAACGCATTGATACCTAAACTTGGAGCAGTAGCAATCGGATATTTAGCCAAAACACCCATCAAAACACAACCTAACGCACTTGCTAAAGCTGTAGCCGTGAAAACAGCTCCCTTATCCATGCCGGCGTCACCCAAAATTGAAGGGTTAACAAATAATATGTAGGCCATGGAAATAAATGTCGTGAACCCAGCAAGCACTTCTCTTTTGATCGTCGTGTTTAATTTATCAATACCAAAAAATGAAGTAATAGACTTTTTCATTTTAAAACTCCTTCTTTAATTAACTACATCATGCAGATCAACGGATCCATTGATCTATGCATAACTCAAATTATTTGAACAACCTAAAGTACACTATTTTCAGCTAAACACGAACATTTTTGAAAAATAAATACTTTATGCAAACAAGTTACACTATACTACATTCTAAAATAAATGCAAACAAACATAACAGCAAAATATTGTTCGTGTTTAGCAAGTGGAACCAACTGCGTGCATCCCTAAAAAATGGTAACCTATTATAGTAAGAAAATATTT
>DXAP01000077.1 GCA_019116985.1 Candidatus Ligilactobacillus excrementavium
TTAGTCAGTTTTGAGAGGATGGATCTCTCAGAGAAATAAAAGTGCGGCGATGATAGCACGAAGGCTACACCTGTTCCCATGCCGAACACAGAAGTTAAGCTTCGTCACGCCGATAGTAGTTGGGGGATCGCCCCCTGCGAGGGTAGGTAGTTACCGCGCTTTATTTTATTCCGGCATAGCTCAGTTGGTAGAGCATCTGACTGTTAATCAGGGTGTCGACGGTTCGAGTCCGCCTGCCGGAGTTTTTTAGTAGTGCGAAGCACTATTTTGACCCGTTGGTCAAGTGGTTAAGACACCGCCCTTTCACGGCGGTAACATGGGTTCAAATCCCGTACGGGTCACTTAACTGAATTAGTTTTGCCGGCTTAGCTCAGTTGGTAGAGCATCGGTATCGTAAACCGAGGGTCACAGGTTCGACTCCTGCAGCCGGCATAAAATAGTGACTGAAATCATTGATTTAATGGGATTTTAAATAGCGATTGTAACAAAATTGCAACAAGTACTTACTTTGCAACATCAACGAAGTAGGTGCTTTTTTTATTGTCCAAATTAGCTAGTAATGATTCGATTGAATCATCAGGCTTAGTTTTGTATTCTTCAATAAGATAAGCATATTTTTAGATGCAATTGTCATATTGGAATGGTCGGAGCGTTTGTTGGTGGCATATAAGATCGTCGAATAGTGTTAATTCCACTTTTATGCTCCTATTGTTGGATAAGGATCCTTTTTAATTAAAAATAGCGCAAAAATTACGTGATTGAAGACATCGTGGGTTGAAGTGTATGAGTGCGAGATCAAATGTCTTTTTATTTGTAAAATCAACGGCTTCACTAAAAGTTTTTATTTAGCCTTATTTTTTTTAGTTGGTCAAATCAGATGTTTATATATCAGAATGTTTTTAGTTTGTGTTTACCAAGCTCAATAATACTATACTACTATGGAAGGTTACGATTTTTTTAAGATGAAATTTTATTCGAAGGCACAGGATAATAAGTCGTTAAAATCAGGTAGCGCTAATTTATGTTTATGTTCAGAAGTGAGATATTTGTGTTGATAGCCCTTATTTAATGATATTCCCTTTAAATTCATGAAAACAGTGAGCCAGAAGGTTTTTATATGAGCTTATTTTAAACAAATAAATTAAAACTTAACTCTTGAAGTTAAATCATTTATCGTTCATATGAACTTTTTGTCAGAAAAAAACGAAAATACTAGCAGTATATTTTTAATTTATTATGAATTACAAGTTCTCATTGAGTAAAATCAAAATAAGTAAAACTAGGCGAATATCGCTGACAAATCAAATGTATCTAACGAACCATTAAAAAATACTTATGCTAACTTAGCTTATATGATTATCTGCGAAAATTTACTATAAAAAAATAAGGCTACTCTTAGTTTAAAATGATAAAACGTTTAACTAACAATTAATAATTGATGAGTGTCATTGACGCATATATTATTGAATTTTATAATTGGTAATGTTATTTAATTTTATTTAAATGAATAAAACCCTTAGGGGTAAAGTATGGAGGAATCATATCTAATGAGTGGTAGTAAAGAGCCATCATTTCTTGGACACCCACGTGGTCTATCTACGCTGTTCTTTACTGAAATGTGGGAAAGATTCAGTTATTATGGTATGCGTGCCATTTTACTGTATTATATGTATTTTGCTGTTAGCAAGGGCGGTTTAGGTTTTGATAAACCAACTGCAGCATCGATCATGTCGATTTATGGTTCACTAGTTTATCTTTCGAGTGTGCTTGGTGGATTTGTTAGTGATCGTTTGTGGGGACCACGCCGGACTGTCTTTGTCGGTGGTGTCTTGATCATGTTTGGTCATATCGTCTTATCAACGCCATTTGGTAGTGCTGCATTGTTTATTTCAATTGGCTTGATCGTTATCGGTACTGGTTTATTGAAACCAAACGTGTCTGAAATGGTCGGTGGCCTTTATTCTGAAGAAGATACACGCCGAGATTCTGGTTTTAGTATTTTCGTTTTTGGGATCAATATGGGTGCATTCATTGCTCCTTATGTTGTTGGCTGGTTAGGCCAAAATGTGAACTTCCACCTTGGCTTTTCTTTGGCAGCTATCGGAATGTTCTTCGGATTAGTTCAGTATACGCTAGATGGTAGAAAATATTTACCAAAAGACAGCTTATATGCTTCTGATCCAATTCAGCCGGAAGAAACAAAATCATTGATCAAGAAAGTTTCCATTGGTGTTGTAGCGATCATTTTGATTTTTGTCATCATGGCATTATTCAAAATGTTTAACATTAATAATGTGATCAATATTTTAAGTATCTGTGCTGTCTTAATACCTGTATTTTACTTTATCAGTATGTTGACCAGCAAGAAGGTAAATAAGACTGAACGTTCCCGTGTATGGGCTTATGTTCCTTTATTTGTTGCTTCGATCCTATTTTGGTCAATTGAAGAACAAGGTTCAGTTGTTTTAGCATTGTTTGCTGAAGATCAAACAAGATTATCGATTGCCGGGTTCAATTTCCCAGCAAGTTGGTTCCAAAGCGCGAACCCATTGTTCATTATGTTATATACGCCATTCTTTGCAATGTTGTGGAACAAGTTGGGTAAGAGACAACCATCTTCTGGTAAAAAGTTCTCATACGGACTCTTCTTTTCCGGTGCATCTTTCCTATGGATGATGATTCCATTGTTAATGCATGGAACTGATACAAGAGTTAGTCCATGGTGGTTGATTGCTAGCTGGGCTTTGGTAATTATTGGTGAAATGTTAATTTCTCCAATTGGTTTATCAGTTACTACTAAGCTGGCTCCAAAAGCTTATCAATCACAGATGATGAGTATGTGGTTCTTAGGTGATGCAGCTGCGCAGGCTATTAATGCACAGATCGTTAGATTCTTTACTCCATCCAACGAAATCATGTACTTTGGCTTGATCGGTGGTATTACAGTTATTTTTGGTGTTATTTTATTATTCTTCGTTCCTAAAATTGAAAAACTTATGGCTGGTGTTAAATAGCCATGAAAAGCTTTATACCTTTTCTTTATAGGGGGTATAAAGCTTTTTTTAACTGGATTTGGATTTTTTTATATATTATTTAAAATAAATGTTGCATTTTAGTTGGAAACAGGTTATTATAAATAGGTCGGATAAATTAGACAAACATTTTTTGGAAGGGTAGCGAAGTCTGGCTAAACGCGGCGGACTGTAAATCCGCTCCTTCGGGTTCGGTGGTTCGAATCCACTCCCTTCCACCATTATTGGGGTATAGCCAAGCGGTAAGGCATCGGGTTTTGATCCCGTGATTCGCTGGTTCGAATCCAGCTATCCCAATTAAAAATAACTGAGTCTCCTAAATCTTCTTTAAATGTTGATTTGGGAGTTTTTTTATCCTTAAGATTCAATAATTTGTTATAATCTAGAATGAAATAAACATATGGTAGAAAAAGTTAGGAGACTAAAATATGAAAATAGGTTTCATTGGTGTTGGTAATATGGCAAAAGCAATCATCGAAGGTATATTAGTAGCAGGTAAGATATCTTCACAAGATATTTATATTCATAGTGCTCACGCAAATAATTATGAGAATTATGCTAAAGAAAAGAAGCTTGTAGCTTGTGCAGATAATAATGAGGTCGTACAAAACTCAGATTTGGTGTTCCTAGCTGTTAAGCCCTTAGCAGCGGGGAAGATCCTAGAAGAGATCAAGGACAACGTATTAGAGAAAAAGGTTGTCTTAGTTTCAATGTTAAGTGGGGTAAGCCTAGAAGACCTGGAGAGTTTTGTTGGCTCTGATCAGGTAGAACTTTTACGCATCATGCCAAATGTCAATGTAGCGATCAACCAGGGGATCACGGCTCTTGTTGGAAATCGGTCTTTAACTGATGAACATTATCAACAAGCTCAGTCGATCTTGGAAGATATTGGTCAAACGATTGCTTTAAAAGAATCAGATTTTAGTACTTTTGTTGCTTTGGCAGGTAGTTCTCCGGCTTTTGTTTATTTCTATATTGATTCAATGGCTAAAGCAGGGGTCAAGTATGGTCTGAAAAAAGATGCCGCAGTCAAAATCGCTGCTCAGGCAGTTTTAGGTAGTGCCGCTAATGTTTTGCAAAGCTCTAAAAGCCCACAGGACCTTGTAGATGATGTTTGTTCTCCAGGTGGGACAACTATCGCTGGTTTACTTGCAATGGAAGAGGCTGGCTTTATGCGTGCTGTAGTTAAGGGAATCGATGCGACTATTGCAAAGGACCAAGAATAGGTAATTAATTTAAGCTAAAAGCGTGAGTCAACTTGTTTTTTTGGTATATACCGATTATGATAGATATATTGAATCTAAATGAGGTGTAAAAATGAGCAAAGTACTAAAACATGCAGTAATTTATACAGGCGAAGAAAAAATAAACGATGGTTATTTGCGTTTTTCTAAAGAAATCGAAAACGTTGGACCAATGACGGATTTTTCTCCCCAGGCAGGTGATAACGAGGTCGTTGACTTGGAAGGAAAAATAGTAGTTCCAGGTTTCATCGATGTACATAGTCATGGCGGCTATAGTTTTGATGCAATGGACGGGAATGCGGCCGAGTTAAATGAAATGGTCACAGACATGGTATATGAAGGCGTGACCGGTTATTTCGCAACGACAATGACTCAATCAAATGAAAACATTGATAAAGCAATGGTTGCTGTTAATGAAGCAATGAAAGAAAATCCTGTAATTTTAGGTGCTCACCTTGAAGGCCCGTTTGTTGCAATGGACTTTAAAGGCGCTCAACCACCAGAATATATCAAAGATCCAGATGCCAAATTATTGGCTCATTGGAATGAGTTAGCTGGTGGAAATATCAAAATGATCACGTACGCACCTGAGCATGAAGGAACTGCAGAATTTGAAGACTATTGTTTAGCAAATGGGATCGTACCCTCTGCTGGTCATAGTAATGCTACTAGAGCTCAAATGAAAGCTTCTAAGGCGAGCCACGTCACTCATTTGTATAATGCTCAGCGTGAATTTAAACATCGTGAACCAGGTGTGACAGGTCATGCTTTGTTAGAAGATAACATATACTGTGAAATGATCGCAGATGGTTTTCATGTGGCTCCGGATATGGTCAAATTAGCCTATGAACTTAAAGGACCTGACAAATTAGAGTTAGTCACTGATTCGATGCGTGCAAAGGGCATGCCTGAAGGGATCTCAGAACTTGGCGGCCAAAAAGTGATCGTCAAAGATAAGCAAGCTCGATTGGAAGCTGGAAATTTAGCTGGCTCCGTTTTGCAATATCAAGATGCCTTTGTTAATATTATGAAATTCACAGGTTGCGGGATCAATGAAGCAGTTAAAATGTCTTCTGTTAACCAAGCTAAAGAATTTGGACTAGAGTCTAAAGGTGGTTTACAGGTCGGTAAGGATGCAGATCTAAACGTTTTTGATACAGATCTTCATTTACAAAGAACTTATAGTTATGGCCGCCTTTTTGAAAAATAATGGTAGATAATTGTAGAGGAAGTAGGGGTTTCGAGTGAGTTCGCCAATATATATACAGATCCATAATAAAATTAAGCAGACTATCGAGTCGGGCCAATGGAAAATTGGAGATCGGATCCCAGCTGAACGAGACTTAGCAGTTCAATTTGGAGTCAGTCGGATGACTTTGCGGCAAGCTGTGCAAACTTTAGTCGACGAAGGTATCTTGGAACGCCATGTTGGCTCTGGAACATTCGTTGCCCGGCAGAAAGTACAGGAAAGAATGTCTTCTGGTGTGACTAGCTTTACAGAAATTATTGAATCACAAGGTAAGCAAGCTTCGAGTAAGACAATTTCTTATTTGGTCACTATGCCATCGATTTCTGAAAGTGAAAAATTGCATCTGACAAATGGTGAGAAAGTTTTACGCATGGAGCGGATCAGGTATGCAGATGATCTCCCCATTTGTTTTGAGGTAGCAACTTTACCTTATAATTTGATCAAGGATTATGAACGTGCCCAAATTTCTGCTTCATTATATAAAACTTTAGAGGAACATGGTTTGTCGATCGGACATGCTGAACAAACTGTTTCGGCGACATCAGCGCCCGAGCGGATCGCGGACTATCTTGATGTTAAGCGTGGGGCTGCAATTTTACGTTTAAGGCAAACAACTAGTTTGAGTGATGGCCGTCCGTTTGAATATGTCAGAACTCAATATGTTGGTGAGCGTTTCGAGTTTTATTTGGCAAAATAACATGACTAAAAAGTTCAACTTGGTTATATTTTGTGTGATATACACTGATATGATCTCGTTGAACTTTTTTATTTTAAAGAGAGTGAGACAAAGGATGCTTCAATCTTTTGGAACACATTTAAGGGCCGTCGATTTAACCCATTTAATGAGATAGATCGACGGCCCTTTTAGGGATTGGACAGCTAGTTATGTCCGAGTTCCTTTTATACATATTTTGTAATTAAAATTTGAAATCATAATCGCTATCTTTCATAGCTTCAACATCACCCAACAAGTAACCATTACCGACCTGTGAAAAGAAATCGTGGTTAGAAGTAGAAGTTGAGATACCGTTCATAACGACTGGATTCACATCTTCAGCTGTATCAGGGAAAAGTGGGTCCATTCCTAAGTTCATGAGTGCTTTATTAGCGTTATAACGTAAGAATGTTAACACGTCTTCTGCCCAGCCAACTTGATCATATAATAAATGGGTATATTTTTCTTCATTTTCATACAGGTCATAAAGTAGGTCATACATCCATTCTGTCATCGATGAGCGTTCTTCATCTGTCAATTCGTTAAAGCCAAGTTGGAACTTGTAACCAATATATGTTCCGTGGACTGATTCGTCACGTAAGATCAACTTAATGATCTCGGCAACATTAGCTAGCTTGTTATGGCCTAACCAGTAAAGTGGAGTGTAGAATCCTGAATAAAACAAGAAAGTCTCTAAAAAGACGGAGGCAACTTTCTTTTGCAAGGGTTGTCCATTGTGGTATATATCATTGATTTTTTGGGCCTTGTACTGTAGAAATTCATTGTTGTTCGTCCATTCGAAGATATCATCGATTTCTTTTGGGGTGTTTAAAGTTGAAAAAATTGATGAATAACTTTTAGCGTGTACAGATTCCATGAATTCAATGTTGTTTAACACAGCTTCTTCTTGTTGAGTCCGAATATCCTTTTTTAAAGATGCCATCCCATCTTGAGACTGCAAAGTATCTAGTAACGTTAAACCTCCGAACACTTTATCTACTACATCTTTGTCATTGTCAGATAATGAACGCCAATCACTCAAATCATTTGAAAGCGGGATCCGAGTATCTAACCAAAACTGTTCAGTTAATTTTTCCCAGGTTGCTTTATCGATTTGATCTTCCAAAACGTTCCAATTTATTGCAGTATAATTTTCATTGTTCATTAAAGTTAACTCCTTAGAATAAAAAGGTCTTTAAATCGAGCAGCTTTCACATTCATTTGCCCCGATCACACCATTGTCGTCGGTAAAAGTCCGAATGTAATAGATCGATTTGATCCCTTTAGCGTGAGCATAATTTCTTAAGATAGAAAGGTCACGTGTGGTCAATTTGTCTGATTGAGGGTCTTTCCATTCGTACATTCCTTTCGGAAGTGTTGAGCGTACGAATAAAGTCATACTTAGCCCTTGATCAACGTGAGTCTGTGCAGCTGCATAGGTATCGATCACTTTACGCATATCCATATCGTAAGCAGAAGTATAGTACTGGATCGTATCATTAGACAAGTATGGAGCAGGGTAGTAAATTTTACCGATCTTACGCTCTTGTCGCTCTTCGATCCGATTAATGATCGGTTGTAAGGAAGCTGTTGTGTCATTGATATATGAGATCGAACCGGTTGGAGCAACTGCCATTCGATTTTGGTGGTAAAGTCCATCTTTTTTGACAGCTTCTTTTAATTGTTCCCATTCTGCTGGTCCAGGGACAAAGATACCTTTGAACAGATCTTGTACTTTTTTTGTTTGGGGTCCAAAATCTTTTTGCAAATATTGATCAAAATACGAACCGTTTGCGTATTTACTCTTAGAGAAACCTACAAAAGTTTCTTGACGTTCTTTGGCGATCTTATTTGATGCAGCCAATGTCCAGTAATTCAAAAGCATAAAGTAGACATTAGTGAAGTCGATTGCTTCTTTTGAACCATATTCAATGTGATTCTTAGCCAAGTAACCATGTAAACCCATTGCACCTAATCCAATCGTATGAGCCTGATTGTTACCATGTTCGATCGATGGTACCACATCGATCTTGGAATGATCTGTCACAAATGTAAGTGCACGTGTCATAGCTTCGACTGATTTACCGAAGTTTGGAGATTCCATAAGATTGGCGATGTTAGTTGAACCAAGGTTACAACTGATATCTGTACCTAATTGATCATATTCTTGCCGGTTATTAACAACTGATGGCTTTTGTACCTGCATGATCTCTGAACAAAGGTTACTCATAATGATCTTGCCATCGATCGGATTAGCCTTATTTGCAGTATCTACGTTAATAATGTAAGGATAACCAGATTCTTGTTGTAACTTGGAGATCTCTTCTTCAAGTTCACGTGCTTTGATCTTTTGTTTAGGAATATCAGGGTTAGCAACCATATTGTCGTATTCTTTAGTAATGTCTACGTAAGAGAAAGGAGTATGATAAACTCGCTCAACGCCCCAAGGATCAAAGAGGTACATGTCTTCGTTATTTTTTGTCAATTCATAGAATTTATCCGGGACAACAACACCTAAAGAAAGAGTTTTGACACGGATCTTTTCATCAGCATTTTCCTTTTTAGCTGACAAAAACTGTACGATGTCAGGATGAAAGACGTTTAAGTAAACAACGCCAGCACCTTGTCGTTGACCTAGTTGATTAGAGTATGAAAAACTATCTTCCAACAGTTTCATAACAGGTACAACACCTGAAGCAGCTCCCTCGATCCCTTTGATCGGTGCACCCGCACCACGTAAGTTACTTAAGGTGATCCCAACACCACCACCAATACGCGAGAGTTGCAAAGCAGAGTTAACACCGCGTCCAATAGAGTTCATATCATCAGTTAATTGGAGTAGGAAACAAGAAACGAGTTCACCACGACGTTTGCGCCCGGCATTTAGAAAGCTAGGGGTAGCAGGTTGGTAACGTTGATGGATCATTTCATCTGCTAAGCTAAGAGCAAGATCTTCATCACCATTGGCAAAATACAATGCATTGATCGCAACCCGGTCTATGTAACTTTCTAAATATGAATCATTATCATTCGTTCTTAAAGCGTACTGTGCGTAAAACTTGTATGCAGCCATGAATGTTTTGAATTCAAAATGAGCACTTTTTAATTGTTGGTAAAGTTTCTCGATAAAAGACATCTCATATTTAGACAAGAATTCTTTTTCCAAATAATCATTTTTAATTAAGTAGTCAAATTTTTCTGGTAAAGAATCAAATTTGACCATATTTGGTTCAACATTTTCCTTTAGGAATGCTGCTAGAGCATCTTTGTCTTTGTTTAATTGGATCTTATCGTTCATCGGAATATTGACCTGGTTATTTAAGTCGTAGTAACTGACATTGTTACCATCTAATTGTTTAAGACTCAATTTCTTTCACCGCTTTCTCAAAATTTGTGACGTCTTTAGTAGTCCCGTTGAATTCAAACGCATATAGGAGTGGAACGTTAAATTCAAGCGCGATATCTTTAGCTGTAAAAACAAATAGTTCAGCAAAATTGCGGTTCCCCGTGCCTGCCACTCCTTGAAGTAGTTCTTGATTATTGCCATAATATAAAAAGTCGGTGACCGGTTCGGTAATGTCTTTTTCATACGTAGGTACGATCAAAACAAAGGGTTCACCAACTTCAATTTCTGGATCGATCGGATCGATCTCATATGTGTTGTCCATTGTCAGCTTTTTGACAAATCTTTTAGTTTGTCCAGTTACGCTAAAATAAACTATTTTCATTGTGCGATCAACTTTTTCAAAAGGTCAGGGCGAAAGCCATTCACGATCGGCTGAGCATTGTTTTCTAAGACAGGAACACTGCGGAAACCTTTACCTTTTAAATAATCAATATATTCTGGTGTGTCGTTAATATTTTTTTCGGAGAAATCAATGTTATGTTCCGTCAGAAATTTTTTCGTCATTTTACATTGGATGCAGTTGTTTTTTGTATAAAGTTCTAAGCTCATTTCGAGGACCTCCTAGATTGATTTACTTGATTTAGTATACAACAATATTTGCTGATTTCAAGTAGAAAACACCAGATATAGTGTAAAGTTTTGCAAAATTCATCGATATATGGTGTAACGGTGGGAACTGAAAAAAATATCAAAAAAATATATGAACGAAAAATAAGCTAAACCAAAGAAAGTAATTGATAGTAAACTTGTCTTAATTTAAGATAAAGAGTGGAAGAAAAAAATATTTTTAAAGGATTTAACAGTAAATTTTAGAAGAAAAAGGGGAAAATCATTGGCAGATCATTATTACACAAAAGATCCGACTGCAAAACACGCTGAAAAATCATGGACGTTTTCTCTTTATGAACACGACTTTGTTTTTACTACAGATAGTGGTGTTTTTTCCAAAAATACGGTCGACTTCGGTTCAAGGACACTCTTAGATGCGATCAAAGAGCTTGAATTCGTGCCGGGTGCATTATTAGATGTCGGTTGTGGTTATGGACCGATCGGGCTAGCAGTTGCCTTTGACCGACCCAAGCGCCGGGTCGATATGGTAGATATTAACGAACGAGCACTTGGATTGGCTAAAAAAAATGCTGCAGCTAACCAGATCAACAATGTAAATATTTTTAGTTCTGATATATATGCTGGTGTGACGGGGACACAATATGCTGCGGTGCTCACTAACCCACCGATCCGTGCCGGGAAAAAAGTTGTTCATGAAATTTTGTCGGGGGCTAAACAACATCTGACATCTGGTGGAATTTTGTTAGCAGTGATTCAAAAAAAGCAGGGTGCACCATCAGCACAGAAAAAAATGGCAGAAGTTTATGGCAACTGTGAAGTTATTTTGAAACGTAAGGGATATTTTATCTTGAAGAGTGTGATGGTTTAGATGACCCAATATTCACAAGAACAGTTGAATTTTTTTATGCAAGCGGCTATTAGTGAAGCTCATAAGGCAGCGGCAATGGGTGAAGTTCCGATCGGTTGTGTTATTGTGGATGATGGTGTGATCATCGGACGTGGACATAATTTGCGGGAATCTAGTCATGATGTTACCGCTCATGCTGAGATCTGTGCCATCCAGCAAGCTAATCAACTTAAGCAAGACTGGCGTTTAGAAAATTGCAGCTTGTTTGTGACGTTGGAGCCTTGCCCAATGTGTGCGGGAGCAATAGTGAATGCGCGACTTAAGTCAGTTTATTATGGTTGCGCTGATAAAAAAGCTGGAAGTGCCGGCACATTGATGAATTTATTGACGGAGACGCGCTTTAATCACCAAGTCGAAGTTGATAAGGGACTTTGTCGTTTAGAATGTGTTAAATTATTGAGTGATTTTTTTGCAAAAATTAGAGAAAAAAAAGAAAAAGACTAGCATTTTAGGGTGATTTCATGTAATATAGTAATTGCCGTAAGGCCTTGGGGCAATGTTGTCCTTACAAAGCGTGTCAGGTCCGGAAGGAAGCAGCACTAAGTTTGGTTCGGCATGTGCCTTAAGTTATTATGATATTTAAACCCTGGTCTTTTAAAGATCAGGGATTTTTTTTAAGAATGATACTTACGCTAGTAGTTGAGTCTGATCGTTAATATTTGCAAATTGTTAATGATTTTAGGTTTGTTGGTTTTGTTTTATTGAGTAACACTGATTTAGATTGTTAAATAAGTATCTTTATTAGAAAAATGAGATGTGGTTGATAAGAATATAGCCACTTTTTTGATCAGATAGATAACCTAAGTGTTTTATTAAGGAGGAGACGGAAATGAGTTACCAAGCCTTATATCGTGCTTGGCGTCCGCAAAAGTTTGATGACCTTGTTGGACAGGAATTAGTTACTAAAACTCTGAAGAATGCTTTAATAACTAAGCAAACGTCTCATGCGTATTTACTTACTGGACCACGTGGAACCGGGAAAACCTCGGCGGCTAAAATTTTTGCCAAGGCGATCAATTGCCATTTTCAAGATAATGGTGAGCCTTGTAATGAGTGCGAGACGTGTACTTCGATCACCGCTGGCAGACAAAACGATGTAATTGAGATCGATGCTGCCTCAAACAACGGTGTTGAAGAGATCCGTGACATTCGTGACAAGGTCAAATATGCTCCAACTGAGTGTGATTATAAAATATATATAATTGACGAAGTTCACATGCTTTCAACTGGGGCATTCAATGCTTTATTAAAAACATTAGAGGAACCACCTGGTAATGTAGTTTTTATTTTAGCTACGACCGAACCGCATAAGATACCAGCTACCATTATTTCACGGACTCAACGTTTTGATTTCAGAAGGATCCAGCCAGCAGTCATCTTACGCAGAATGGAATATATTGTTCAAGAAAAACAGTTAAAATATGATCCGGCTGCTTTAAAACTGATCGCACAGGCGGCGGAAGGCGGAATGCGTGATGCTTTGAGCATTTTAGATCAGGTGATATCGTTTGGAAACGATGAGATCACACTGGAAAATGCCTTGATGGTCACGGGCAGCGTCCAAAATGATGAATTACTAAAATATTTACAACAAGTTACTAAAAAAGATACTGCACAAGCATTAGAAACCTTACATCAAATTTTAGATGATGGTAAAGATGCTGCACGTTTCGTTGAAGATCTGATCAGTTTCTGTCGTGATCTATTATTGTATCAACAGATGCCCGAACAGATCGAAAAAGATGAACTTGACGTCGTTAATGATGATTTCCGTAATTTTGCTCAGGAAATTAAACCCGAAGAGATTTATCAAATGATCGATCTTTTAAATGAACAACAAGAAAATATGCGTTTTACCGCACATGCTTCGATTTATTTAGAAGTTCTGACGGTTAAATTGTCCTCAGACCAACCAGTTACAACTGCACCAAAAGCTACAGCAGTACCTGCATCGGAAAACCTAGCACCAAAATATACTGTTAAGTTTGAAGATTTAACACGACAAATTAAACAGTTACAACAACAAGTTGAACAGTTACAACAAGCACAAAATTTAGGTCAGACAACAAATACTGACCAGCAACCACCTCAGCAGGTACAAGCTAAACACTCACAAAATAGAAAAGTTCCTTCTTCAACTAAAATAGATCTACAACAGGTCTATGGGGTATTAGAAGAAGCAACTAGGGATAGTCTTAACGAAATAAAAGACGTTTGGAATGACTTGTTGAATATGTTGACAGTTGCTCAACGGGCTGTGATGCATGTTAGTTCACCAGTTGCAGCAAGTCATGACGGGGTGATCGTTACCTTTCAATTTGATTTTTTGTGTCAACGAGCGCAAAATGACCAACAGTTAGAAGATACTTTGGAAAACGGGCTTGATCGGTTGATTGGTCGGGTACCGCGGCTGATTTTTATGCCGCAAGAACAATGGCCGCAGATCAGACAGGATTATTTAAATGGTCAAAAGGCTGGTAAAAAAGGTACAGCAGATCATGCTGAAAAGGAAAACGGTCAAGCCAAAAAAAGTTCCACACCAAAAAAAGCGGAGGCAGATCCAGTTGTGGATGAGGCGCTAAAATTATTTGGTGACGAAATAGTAGATATTAAAAATGACTAGGAAAAAGGGGTAAACACTTATGATGCCAGGAAATATGCAAGGTATGATGAAAAAGGTTCAAAAAATGCAAAAACAAATGCAAAAAGATCAAGAAGAGCTGAATCAAACAGAATTTACAGGTAAGGCTTCAAATGATGAAGTTGTTGCCAAATTCACTGGGGATAAAAAAATGACGGATCTTTCGATCAAAGAAGAAGCAATTGATCCAGATGATCCAGATATGTTACAAGACTTGATCATTATGGCCGTTAATGATGCAATGGATCAAATCGACCAAAAGACACAGTCGACTTTAGGCAAGTATTCTCAGGGAATGCCGAGAATGTAATTTTAAGTCAGAGGAGTTTTTGTCATGCAATATCCAGAACCAATCGCTAAATTGATCGATAGTTATATGAAACTGCCCGGCATTGGGAACAAAACTGCGATCCGTTTGGCATTTTATACGATAGACATGGATGAAAAAGATGTGGCTAACTTTTCTGCGTCTTTATTAGCCGCAAAACGTGATCTGCATTATTGCAGTATTTGCGGAAATATCACTGAAACAGATCCTTGTACTATCTGCGCTGATAAGGCCCGTGACCGCTCCCAGCTGATCGTGGTCGAACAACCTAAAGATGTGATGTCGCTTGAAAAAATGCGGGAATATCATGGGTTGTATCACGTTTTACATGGTGTTTTATCACCAATTGAAGGCAAAGGCCCAGAAGACATCAATATCAAAAGCCTGGTCCAAAGGTTACAGAAAAATGATAGTATCAAAGAAGTGATCATTGCGACTAACGCAACTCCTGAAGGAGAAGCTACAGCAATGTATCTTTCACGTTTGATCAAGCCAGCTGGAATCAAGGTAACTCGCTTGGCTTCTGGTTTAGCTGTAGGAAGTGATATTGAATATGCCGATGAGATGACACTCTTTAAGGCAATTGAAGGACGTCAAGAAATATAGGCGGGGTAGAATATGTTTGGCAAAAGAAGAAACAATTTGAAAAAAGAGTTCGATAATATGCTTTTGGAAGATATTGATCAAGCGTTTACTACTTGGATCAATGCTAGGAAGAATCAGGAAACAGTCTTTGAGGCTGATGAAGAGATGGCTGCACAAACCAAAGCAACTCGAGCACAATATGAGCTGTTATATCGAGAAGCACGAATCAGGCAAGTTAAGGGTCACCTACAGTCTTCTGTTATTAGTCGATAAGTATAACTAATGTCTGTTTAGCGTAAAAATGGACAGTGAACTATTTTTTAAGTACAATATAATTAATTAAATATAATTGAGGTTTTTTAAGTGGCTGGAATGTTTGTAACATTTGAAGGAACGGATGGCTCAGGTAAAACTAGTGTCATCAAGGGTTTGCTTGCTCGTTTAGACGAAATGGGCTTGCACGATGATTATCTCGTCACTAGAGAACCTGGTGGCAGTCGTATATCAGAAGCAATACGCGAAGTTATTTTAGATAAAAAACACACCGAAATGGATCGGAAAACGGAGGCTCTGTTATATGCAGCATCCAGACGGCAACATTTAGTTGAAAAGATACTTCCGGCGTTAGCGGATAACAAAATTGTTCTGTGTGATCGTTTTGTTGATAGTTCGCTAGCTTATCAGGGAGCTGGACGCGAAATTGGTGTTAACGAAGTTGCTGCGATCAATCGGTTTGCGACGGGAGGATTGAGCCCCGATTTAACTTTTTACTTTGATTTAGATCCAACGATCGGTTTGAAGCGTATCAAAACTAATCGTCAAGATGAAGTTAATCGGCTTGATGAAGAACAATTAAGTTTTTATCAACAAGTCCGGGCTGAATACTTGGAGTTGGCACGACAGGAACCGGGTAGAATTAAAACTATTGATGCTTCGCAAACTGAATCTGTGGTCGAAGCAGAAGTTTTTTCTCAATTGAAAAAATATTTATAATAAAGGTAACTATTTAGTATAGAAATTTTGGAGGTAGAAACCATGAAATTGATTATTGCGATCATTCAAGATAAAGACAGTAACCGATTAAGCAATGCTTTTATAGAACAAGACATTCGGGCAACTAAACTTTCATCGACCGGTGGGTTCCTTCGGTCTGGTAATTCGACATTTTTAGTGGGTGTGGAAGATGACAAAGTTGAAAGTGTCCTAGAATTGATCAAAACGACTTCAAAGACGAGAAAACAATTTATGGCACCGCCAGTAAACTTAGATTCACCAATGGAAGCTGCTGGAGCATATCCAGTGGAAGTTCAAGTTGGTGGAGCGACAGTTTTCGTATTGCCAATAGATGCGTTTCATCAATTCTAAGCGTGACGGCTAATGGATATTAAAAAAGCTCAACCACGATTAACAAAGCATTTTGCTGACCTTATTTCACATAAGCGTTTAGCCCATGCGTACTTGTTAACGGGAGAGTCTGGATCTGGGAAAAAAGAATTAGCATTGTGGATCGCCAAGTTGCTATTTTGTGAGAATCCTAGTTTAGCTGGTCCATGTGATCATTGTTCTGAATGCTTGCGGATCAGTCAAAATGAGCACCCAGATGTTGTTGAGATCGCACCTGCAGGTTTATCGATCAAAATCGACCAAATTCGTTACTTGAAATCTGAATTTGCCAAAAGTGGTGTAGAAGGGGTACAAAAAGTTTTTATTATTGAGGACGCAGAAAAGATGTCGGTTAGTGCTGCGAACGGTTTATTAAAATTTTTGGAAGAACCGAGTGGGACTGTGACAGCTTTTTTGTTGACTAGTGAGCAAAATAAGATCCTACCCACGATTATTTCAAGGTGTCAGTTGCTAGAATTGAATGCTCCTCAACTTCCTTTACTAATTGAGAAGTTAGAGGCTGATGGGGTAACAAAAGATCAGGCTAATTTACTGGTCAATTTGACTAAAAATGTTGATCAAGCAGAACAGATCAATGAAGATGAAGATTTTCAGAAATTGATCAAAAATTTGTGGAGCTGGTATAGTGCGATCTTAAAAAATGATTTAATTGCTTTTGTTAAAGTGCAGACCACTTTAGTTCCGTTAGTTGATTCGCGCGAAAAACAAGATGGTTTATTATTTTTAATAGCTTTGTTGGCTCGTGATCTAATGCTCTTTGCAAATGATCCTAACCAACAGTTTGTTTTTACAATGTTTGAAAAAGATTTTAGTTCAAAAATGGCAAATATTTCTGCGGCAGCAGCCACCAATGCTTGTGAAGCTGTTTTAAAAAAGTGGAGGTCGCTGTCGATCAATGTTTCGATTCAGAATATTTTAGAGTCGTTAACGTTGGAATTATGTGATTGTTATCATCGATAAGTGAAGGTGAATTGTGTTGGATAAACGTGAGTTATATGACAATTTTGATCAGTTAGGTAAAAAAGCAGATGAACTGCGCCTAACAATAGGTGATACACAAGATTCAATAAGATATTTGATTGAAAAAAACGCTGAACTTGAGATCGAAAATCAACATTTGCGCGAACGATTACGTGAGCTTGAAGATAAGACATCTTCTAAAAATAATGCAACAGGTTTGTCAAAGTCCCGTCAAAACTTGGAAAAGCTGTATGAAGAAGGTTTTCATGTCTGTAATGTGGATAACATGTATGGCTCGAGAAGAATCAATGACGAACCGTGCGTTTTTTGTCAGGATGTCATTTACGGGGAGAGAAGTTAATGAGTATTCAAATCACTAGTAGTTTTCGTGGTGAAAACATTAAGGGAACGTTATATTTAGTGCCGACACCGATCGGAAATTTAGGCGATATGAGTTCACGTGCTATTTCAACTTTGCAAGATGTGGACTTGATCGCAGCCGAGGATACTCGAAATACCCAAAAATTATTAAATCATTTTGAAATTCCAACAAAGCAGATCAGTTTTCATGAATATAATACAAATGAGCGGATCCCGCAGTTAATTAAAAAATTACAAGCGGGAGTAGATATCGCACAGGTCAGTGATGCGGGTATGCCATCTATTAGTGATCCGGGTTCTGAATTAGTTGAAGCTTGTGTTAATGCTCAGATCAGGGTCGTGCCGATTCCTGGTCCAAATGCAGCTTTGACAGCATTGATTGCTTCTGGTTTGTGTCCCCAGCCTTTTTTGTTCTACGGCTTTTTATCCCGCAAAAATACTGAAAGGCGGCAGGAATTAGAAGAATTATCTGCTCAGAGAGTTTCTTTGATTTTTTACGAGGCACCACATCGATTGGTGAAGACTTTAAAGAGTTTAAGTGAGATACTGGGGGCAAAACGACGGATAGTTTTGTGTCGTGAACTAACTAAACGATACGAAGAATTCTTACGCGGAACGATCGCAGAAGCGCTTGAATGGGCTGATAGTTCAGAAATCAAGGGTGAATTTGTATTAATAGTTGAGGGAAATCCTGAACCGCAACAAGTACAACCACAAGCTATTTTACCTCTTGAAGAACAAGTTGAGCTCTTACTTAAAAATGAAAATTTAAAACCGAATGATGCAATCAAACAAGTTGCAAAACAAAACAAGCTAAAAAAGCAAGTTGTTTATAATAAATATCACCATCTTGACTAATTTTTAGTAAAATGTTTGGATGCCATTATTCATAAAAACGTTGCTTAGATGTTTTTACATCAAGCTCGTTTTTTGTATCAACTGTTAATTAGAAATTTAAGTGTAAGTTAAATTACGAGGTAAAGCAGAGGTTATTTAAAATGAGTGCAAAACAATATAGTGAAGATCATCGTGTTGTCTATTATGAAACGAACGTAACTGGTGCTGTGGGAATTGGTCGTTTAGTTGATTTAATGATGTTAGCTTCAGAAGATCAAAGTGAACAATTAGGCGTGACTAACGAAAAGATCGCAGAACGTGGATTAGGTTGGGTAGTGACACAACATATCATTGATATAACCCGTTTGCCACAAGTTGATGACGTAATCACACTTTCTACGATCGCAAAGAGTTATAATCGTTTCTTTTGCTATCGTGATTTTAAGGTAGAAGATCAAGAGGGAAATGAATTAGTTAAAATGCACAGTGTTTTTGTTTTGATGGATCGTCAAAAGCGCAAAATTGTACGGTTGCCCGCAGATATTATTACACCATATGAATCTGAATATACGAAAAAAATTGAACGGTTAAAAACGCCACAGCCCGTTGAAAATATTAGTGGTCAAAAAAACTATCGGGTACGTTTTATGGACATTGATGCTAATCACCATGTCAATAATGTGCACTATTTTGACTGGATGTTAGATGCTTTATCATCTGATTTTTTGCTAAACCATCGCTTAACTAAAATGAACATTTCATATCGTCAAGAAGTGTATTATGGTGACCAGATCACTAGTGAAGTTGAATTAGACGAAAAAGACTTGACTACCAAGCATTTGATCACAACAGGCGACCAGCAAAATTGTTTGACCGAATGTCAGTGGGAAAAAATATAATTATAAGGACGTTAGAAATTTTTTCATCAGTACCAAATATTATATAACCATCTTTTGGAACACGTTTAAGGGCCATCGATTTAACCCATTTAATGGGATAGATCGACGGCCCTTTTTTAGAATCGCACAGCTAGTTATGTCCCAGCATCTTTAGATCATTAATCAAGAAACTGCGTCACTAACAAATGATGCGAGGTCATTTGGTGACATGTCAGCACTGAGTCCCACTAGTAATTTAAGTCGTGCTTTTTGACCATTTAAACCGTGACAGAAAATAGCACCCATTTGTTCCAAACGAACTCCACCGCCTTCATAATCATAGACACTTTCAGCTGTACCATTAAAGCAACGGGAGACGATCACAACAGGGATATTTTGATTTAATAATGCTTGAAGTCCAGGTAAAGTAGCAGGGGGGAGGTTACCTGCACCTAAAGCCTCGATCACGATACCGCTAATATTTTGTTTAGCAAGTGCTGTAAAAAGTTCAGGGCCCATACCTGCGAAAGCTTTTAATAAATATACATTATCGACAATGTGATCGATCGGTACATAAGTTTGGCGAATTAGTTTAGAAAAAAATGTAACCCTGTCCTTTGAAATCGAACCAACTGGTCCAAAAGTTGGGGTCCGGAAGGTAGCAACATTTGTAGTATGTGTTTTTGTAACGAATCTTGCGGTATGAATTTCGTCATTCATTACGACCAGAACACCTTTACCATGAGCCTCATCACTAGCAGCGGTTTGAATAGCTGTTTGAAAATTGTGTAGACCATCTGAACCGATCTCGTTAGCGGAACGCATTGCTCCAGTAACCACTACTGGTATTTCTGATGGTAAAGTAAGATCTAAAAAAAAGGCTGTTTCTTCTAACGTATCAGTTCCATGTGTGATCACGACACCATCGATACCCTCACTTTCTGCCTCTATTATTTTATTTCTCAAAGTGAGCATTTCTTGTGGACGCATATGAGGTGAAGGTAAATTGAACGGATTACGAATATCTAACTTTATTTTTCCAGTAAAAGGATTATTGAAACTATTAAGCGGATTTTGTTTTCCAGGGACAATTGCACCATCTTCTCCTTCAGACATAGCAATTGTTCCACCTGTATGTAAAACTAAAATTGTTTTCATTTTTTCACTCCAAATTGCATTTTTGATTTTAAATTGAAATACTTAACAATTATAATGATTTTTGACATCATAGTAAAATATCTGAGTAGATATTTTCATGAAAATAAGAGACATTTTTCTATTTTGTGAAATGTATGTGTGGGTTTATGTTAAACTAGGTAAAGAAAGATAAAGCGTAAAAAAGAGGACTGAACATAACATGAAAATTCTTGCAATTGATACCTCTAATCGACCATTAAGTGTGGCTTTATTGGAGGATCAAAGTTTGTTAGCAGAAAATACAACAACTGTTAGCAAAAACCATAGCGTGGCATTAATGCCAGCTATTAGTGAAATATTTGAGCAAAGTCATTTAAAGCCAGCAGAAATTGACCGAGTTGTAGTTGCAAAAGGGCCAGGCTCATATACAGGCTTACGGATCGGTGTCACAACAGCAAAAACTTTAGCCTACAGTTTGGATAAAGAATTAGTAGGTGTTTCAAGTCTGGCAGTCTTAGCAGCAGCGGTTCATGTAGACCATGAAACTTTATTGGTTCCAGTTTTTGATGCTAGACGAGATAATGTCTTTGCTGGGGGGTACATTTGGGATAATGATCAGCTCACAAATGTTTTACCTGATCAACATATTTCTTTTAAAGATCTTTGTGCTCAACTAGTAGGTAAAAAAGTCTGTTTTATTGGCGCTGATCTTGTTAAATTTAAAGATGAACTTGTAGAGTTAATGGCAGGACAAGACTACAGTTTTGCTCCGGCCGATTCTGCGATCCCACGAGCTTTTAATTTAGGGTTGTTGGGTGCTATTGAAGAACCACAAAATGTAAATGATTTTGTGCCAGAATATTTACGTTTAACACAAGCAGAATCACAGTGGTTAGAGAAAAATCCGCAAGGAAAGGAAAAACATGGACCTTACGTTAAAAAATATTAAAGACGAGTTAACTAATAAGATCAAAATGACATTTCAGGATAAAAATTTGGACTTTGAAAATAAAGATGTTTCGATAAATGGTCAAGACTATTTCTTGTGTCGTAATGTAGTTTCGACGATCCCAGAAATGGTGGCCGTTGAGGAAAGGTCACAGCCGGAAGAAGACGTATGGAATAATAAAACTTTTCATTTACGAATGCGTGATCAAAAAAAGTCTCTATATTTTGGTTTGCGCAAAAATGACCGGCTGATCGCATTTATTGGTTGTCGCGTAGATGCTTCGATGACGAGAATGCGTGTGATGCGTTTGGCTGTTTTGCCACGCTATGTTGACCAGGATGTCGGAACGTACTTAGTGATGAGTTTACTGAATAAAGCACAACAAACGGGGATCCGTTCAGTTTTTGTTCAGGTGAGAAATGACCAAACAAAGTTAAGTAAATTTTATCGTGAAATTGGTTTTGAAAAAGTCGAGATGCAAAAAGCTAGTCAATCTGAAAGTGAAATGACAGAGTTTCAATTTTTAGTTAATGAGAATAAGGACAAGATAATAAATGAATGAAGAAAAGGATACAATTATTTTGGCTTTTGAATCGAGCTGTGACGAAACGAGTGTGGCCTTAGTTAAAAATGGGGCTGAAGTTTTGGCACAGTCGACTGCAACACAAATCAAAAGTCATCAGCGCTTTGGTGGAGTCGTACCGGAAGTAGCTAGTCGTCACCATATTGAACAGATCATTGGTTGTTTAGATGATGTTTTTCAAGAAACAGGTTTAGGATATGGTGATCTTTCCGCAATTGCAGTGACATATGGTCCAGGCTTAGTTGGTGCACTTTTGGTAGGCGTATCAGCAGCTAAGGCACTTGCTTTTGCACATGATTTACCTTTAGTGCCAGTAAATCATATGGCCGGACACATTTATGCAGCACGTTATAGCGCTCCGATAGAATTCCCCGCTTTGGCTTTATTGGTTTCTGGTGGTCATACCGAATTAGTTTATATGCCGAAAGAAAATGAGTACCAAATTATTGGGGAAACACGTGACGATGCTTGCGGGGAGGCATTTGACAAAATTGGTCGTGTACTAGGATTAAATTATCCGGCTGGTAAAAAAATCGATGAATTAGCACATCAGGGTAAAGATACTTTTAATTTCCCTCGTGCGATGGAAAAAGAAGATAACTTTGATTTTAGCTTTAGTGGCTTGAAAAGTGCCTTTATCAATACAGTCCACCATGCTGACCAGATAGGAGAAAAGTTGTCCAAGGTTGATTTAGCGGCTAGTTTTCAACGAAGTGTCGTTGATGTTTTATCTGAGAAAACGTTACGTGCACTTCAAAAATATCCAGTTAAACAACTGATCTTAGCAGGAGGTGTGGCAGCTAATAGTGAATTGCGTGCTCGTTTAAAAGAAGAGTGTTGCAAATTATCAGATCTTGCATTGGTCGAAGCGCCATTAAAATATTGTGGTGATAATGCAGCTATGATCGGAGCGGCAGGATATGTAGCGTATAAACATGGAGTTAGGGCCGATATGTCCTTGAACGCTGAACCAGGTTTAGAATTTTCATGGTTGTCAGAATAATTAAAATGGGGCTGGGATATAACTAGCTGCGCGATTATAAAAGGGCCATCAGTCTAACCCGTTAAATGGGTTTAGACTGATGGCCCTTAAACGTGTTCCAAAAGATTGAAGCCTTACTGTAATAAGGATGCATTATTCTTTTTTTTCGCTTTGCTACGACCCAAAATAATGCAATCATTGTTACAAATCGGCTTCAAAACATCTTTTGTCTCACTTTCACCATTTTTATGACATAAATTCTTCTAGTTCAACTGAACTTTGTTCCCAATGATCTTCAGTGTCAGTTAATTCTTGACTGACATTTTCCAGTTTTTGTTGTAATTCTTGCATTTTTGAAGGATCATTGAATATTTCTGGTTGAGACATTTGTTGCTCTAGATCAGTTTTTTGTTGATCCAAAGTATCCACTTTTTCTTCTAGTTGTGCGACTTGTCTTTCTAATTTACGCTGTTGTTTTTGTTTACTTTTACTCAAAGCGTAATTATTCTTCGCAGTTGAAGTGGTTTTTTTAGGCTGATCAATTGTTGTTTGTTCAGCATTTTTTTGTTCAGCGATCAGTCGCTGCTCTTCTTTTTTCTCAATATAGTAATCATAATCGCCAAGGTACAGTGTACTACCGGAAGGAGAAATTTCGATAACCTCATCGGCCGTTTGATTTATAAAATAACGATCATGTGAAACGAATAAAACTGTACCAGTGAAGTTTTGAATTGCTTTTTCTAAAACTTCCTTGCTATTGATGTCTAAATGGTTAGTAGGTTCGTCTAAAATCAACAAATTATCATGTTGCATGGCTAACTTAGTTAATAGAAGACGTGCCTTTTCACCACCAGATAAATTATGCACGATTTTTTTAACGTCTTCACCCTTAAATAAAAAACCACCTAAAAGTGAACGAATATCTTTTTCTGGAGTAGTAGGGTGTTCATCCCAGATCTCATTCAAAACAGTTTTTCTAGGATGTAATCCTTCTTGTTCCTGATCATAATAACCGTACTGGACATTTGTACCAAATGTGGCCGAACCAGAAATGAACGGGATCTGACCAATGATACTTTCGAGTAGAGTTGATTTACCGATCCCATTTTGTCCGACAACTGCTAAAACTTTATTCTTACGTAATTCAAAGTTGACTGGACCAGAAATTGTTTGTTGTTCATGCCCAATATAACCATCTGCAACAGTTAATACAACTGATCCACTTTTAAAAGCAGGGGTGAATGAAAAATGTGGTCCCTTTTCGTCACCCTCAGGACGCTGTATGCGTTCCATTTTATCCAGTTGCTTTTGCCGACTCTGTGCGCGCTTACTAGTTGTTGCTCGCACCAAGTTTTTATTAACAAAGTCTTGTAACTTGTCAATTTCTGCTTGTTGTTTGTCATATTCTTTCCAGGCCTGTTTTTGTGCTGCATCTTTTTGTTTCACAAATTCAGAGTAATTCCCTGGGTATGTGGTGGCTTTCTTGTGACTTATATTGCAGACTTCTGTGACTATTTTATCCAAAAAATAGCGATCATGGGAAACAAGTAACAAGGCCCCAGGGTATCCTTGCAGATAATTTTCTAACCACTGTAAGGTTTCGATATCTAAATGGTTGGTAGGCTCGTCCAAAATTAGTAAGTCTCTTTTTTCGAGCAGTAAACGAGCCAAAGCTAAGCGTGTTTTTTGTCCACCTGATAAAGAAGAAACTTTTTTATCAAGATCTTCTTCATAAAAATGAAAACCGTGCAAAACTGAACGGATCTCTGCTTGATATCCATATCCATTTTTGGCAGAAAAGTCATGCATTAATTGATCATATTGTTTTAGTAAAGCTTGGTATGAAGAAGAATTTTGGTCTTGACTGGCGGCAATTTGATTTTCCAAATTATGGATCTGTTTTTCCATTGCGATCAAACCTGAAAAGACCTTCAACATTTCATCATAGATCGTGTCTTCTGACTCTAAACCAGTGTCTTGCGCTAAATATCCGATCGTTAAGCCTTTACGACCAACTATTTGTCCTTTGTCGGGTTCATTTTCACCGATGATCATCTTGATCAACGTGGATTTACCAGCACCATTTGGTCCGACAAGCGCGATCCGTGAATTGTCTTGGATATTCAAATCGACGTTTTCAAATAGTGGATCTCCGGCAAAAATCCGCGCGACTTGTTGGACTTGTAATAAAAGCATAAATGTTTCACCTGCCTAATTTTTTTTCTACATAAACTATTCTAGCATACTGTGCAATACATCGCCCTAAATTTAAATTTTTTCAATTAAGTTGTGAACTAATTAACTTTTTATTTGATTGTGAAATTTTATATGGTAAAATTATCCCAGTGAGCATTTGTGAAAGGGGCTTTAAAATGGTAAACGCAAAAATACCTAGAGCAACGGCTAAAAGATTACCAATTTATTATCGTTACTTAGGTATATTATATAATTCGGGAAAGAAGAGAATTTCTTCAACAGAATTGGCAGAGGCAGTTAAAGTTGATTCTGCTACGATCAGACGTGATTTTTCATATTTTGGTGCACTAGGAAAACGAGGCTATGGCTATGATGTTAAAAGCCTGCTGGATTTCTTTAAGAAAACTTTGAACCAAGACAAATTAACAAATGTTGGTCTGATCGGTGTAGGTAATTTAGGTCATGCGTTATTAAATTATAATTTCCATGGAAGCAATAATGTTAGGATCAGCGCTGCTTTTGATATTGACGATCGAATCACTGGCACTATCCAAAGTGGTGTGCCAATTTATCCAATGAGTGAGATGAAAGAGCAGTTAGTTCAACAGCAAATTGAAGTTGTGATCTTAACTGTGCCTTCTCCGGTTGCACAACGTGTCACTGATGAATTAGTAGCAGCAGGGGTCAAGGGGATTTTGAACTTTACACCTTTACGTGTTACTGTCCAAGATGGTGTACGCATTCAAAATGTTGACTTGACCAATGAATTACAGACATTGATTTATTTTCTCAACCATGTTGACCAAACAGGTGAATAAGTGAAATTGTTTATGGATAAACAAATAAAAAAATCGTAGAAATTTACTTTAAAGTAAGTTTCTACGATTTTTTAGTTTTAGGATCGCACAGCTAGTTATGTCCCAGCTCTTTTTTAGTTGAGTAATAAAACTGCGCAATTCATCAAGATGTGAGTAGTCATAGAATATTGGATCTTGCCAGTTTTCGCGTAGATCAAACATAAAAGCAGGCCGATCACCGTATATGTTAGAAAGTGACCATCACCGTGTCCCAATGCAAATAACAAACTGGAAAGTAGTGCCGTTTGCCATGGCTTAAACCAGTGTGTGAAGTTTCCAAATAAGACCTTACGATAGATCAACTCCTCTATTATAGGCTCAGTGATTACGATCACTAATAGATAGTATGGATATTTTGCAGTAACTGCCATTAACTGGCTCGTGTTTTCGGATACTGCTGGTTGTTGTAAAATGATGGCTTCAAACCAAAGTAAAATTTTTTGGGCTAATAATATTACGGCAGTTCCAACCACAGCCCATAAGAGGCCTTGCCAGATATTAGTAGACTTATTTTCTAATTGGTTCTGATACTTAAAGTGTCGTGTGAGCCATAATAACATCAATGCTCCAATAAGATTCAAACATGTTTGTAGTGGATATAGTAGGTCATTATTAGATACTAAATGAAAACTGATCTGCTGAAGAAAAACTAGGATAAAGTAACCTAAAAATAGGCTTAACGAGTTGGATTTTAATTTCAATTACAAAAGCTCCTTTACTTGCTTGCGTCATTATAGCATATATTTTACCAGAAAATTAGCACTCGAAGGCGGAGAGTGATAAAAAGTACTTGCAATTTAAAAATAAAATGTTTATGATAATAACTGTAATCAAATTAGCACTTAGGTATACTGAGTGCTAAAAACTATTGGAGGGATCTAGAGTGCTGAAACCATTAGGAGACAGAGTAATCCTTGAAGTTCAAGAAGAAGAAGAACAAACAGTAGGCGGAATCGTCTTAGCAAGTAATGCTAAAGAAAAACCACAAACTGGTAAGGTTGTGGCCGTGGGTGCTGGTCGTGTACTTGATAACGGTGAAAAGAGTGTACCAGAAGTGCAAACTGGCGACTCAGTGATCTATGATAAATATGCTGGCACAGAAGTCACATATGATGGCGAAAAATACTTAGTTGTTCGAGCTAATGATATTGTCGCAGTTGTTGAATAAACTTTTTAGTAAAAGTATAGAACTCTAATTTTTGATGAGGTGAAAAATTAATGGCTAAAGAAATTAAATTTTCCGAAGATGCACGAGCAAAAATGCTTGCCGGTGTAGACAAATTAGCAAATACAGTAAAATCAACGATCGGTCCTAAGGGTCGTAACGTAGTTTTGGAACAAACTTACGGTTCTCCTACTATCACTAACGATGGTGTAACGATCGCTAAAGATATTGAATTAGAAGATCATTTTGAAAACATGGGTGCAAAATTAGTTTCTGAAGTTGCATCTAAAACAAATGATATTGCTGGTGACGGTACAACAACAGCTACTGTTTTAGCACAATCGATCGTTTCAGAAGGTATGAAGAATGTTACAGCGGGTGCTAACCCAGTTGGTATCAGAACAGGTATCGAAAAGGCTACTAAGGCAGCTGTTGATGCCTTACATGAAATGTCACATGATGTTTCTTCTAGGAGTGATATCAGTCAAATCGCTGCTGTTTCTTCTGCTAGTGAACAAACTGGTGATTTGATCGCTGAAGCAATGGAAAAAGTTGGCAACGATGGTGTTATCACGATCGAAGAATCCAAAGGTATCGAAACATCCTTGGATGTTGTTGAAGGTATGCAATTTGACCGTGGCTATCTTTCACAGTACATGGTAACTGATGAAGATAAGATGGAAGCCGATTTGGATAATCCATACATTTTGATCACTGACAAGAAGATCTCAAATATTCAAGATATATTGCCATTGTTGCAAAATATCGTACAACAAGGTCGTCCGTTGTTGATCATTGCTGATGACATTGAAGGTGAAGCATTGCCAACGTTAGTTCTTAACAAGATCCGTGGGACATTCAATGTTGTTGCCGTTAAGGCTCCTGGCTTTGGTGATCGCCGTAAAGAAATGTTACAAGATATTGCTGTTTTGACTGGTGGTACAGTTATTACTGAAGACTTAGGTCTACAACTTAAAGACACAACGGTCGATCAATTGGGTACAGCCGGCAAAGTTACTGTCGACAAAGAAAACACAACGATCGTTGAAGGTTCCGGTGATAAAGATCAGATCGCAGAACGTGTTGCTCAGATCAAGAAACAGATCAGTGAAACAACATCTGATTTTGACCGTGAAAAATTGCAAGAACGTTTGGCTAAGTTATCTGGTGGTGTCGCTGTAGTTAAAGTTGGTGCTGCTACTGAAACTGAATTAAAAGAACGTAAATACCGGATCGAAGATGCCTTGAACTCAACTCGTGCCGCTGTTCAAGAAGGATTCGTTGCTGGTGGTGGTACAGCGTTAGTTAACGTGATCGATAAAGTTGCTTCCCTAGAAGAAAAAGACGATGTTCAAACAGGTATTAACATTGTTAAACGCGCCTTAGAAGAACCAGTTCGCCAAATCGCTTTTAATGCCGGTTTGGAAGGATCTGTCATTGTCGAAAAATTAAAGGGTGAAAAACCTGGCATTGGCTTCAATGCTGCTACTGGTGAATGGGAAGATATGATCGATGCAGGTATCGTTGACCCAACTAAGGTAACACGTTCAGCCTTGCAAAATGCCGCATCTGTTGCTGCTTTGTTATTGACAACTGAAGCTGTTGTTGCTGACAAACCAGAACCAAAAGATGATAATGCTGCAGCACCTCAACCAGGTGCCGGTATGGGCGGTATGATGTAAGATCAATCAAATATTAGTATTTGGACCAAGGACTAGTTCCTTGGTTTTTTTGTGGTGTAAAAAAATTATTATTTAACACAGTACTTTACAAATTTTTACTACTTTTCCGAGTTCTTGAACCCACGTCCAGTATGAACTGCAAAACGATTTCAGAATTTTGGTGCTTTTGAGCTGCCTGAGCCAGACTAGTAAAAATTCGTTCCTTAGTAACGGCACGGCTTAGAGCGTCTTTGTGCGTACTTGTCCTCTTACCCTGTAATTTTTGCCAAGCAGGCAGGGTTTGGAAGTGAAAGTTATGTCAATAGATAGACAACATGGATAAAACCAAAACTACGATATTTTTAATAGTCGGCATCGACAACCCTGTTGAAAAAAGTGACGTAATAATTTGAGAAGTTTTGGTAACAGTGGCATGTCCTTGACTTACGTTCAGTTGGACTTAAACTGAACGCTCCTTTCCGCGACTTACGTTCAGTAGAACTTGAACTGGACGTTCCTTTTCATAACTTACGTTCAGTTGTGATTTCGGTAAAAAACTGTCCAGCATTTTTGGGGGTCTAAAGTTTAGAAAAAGTTGTAAAGTGCTGATTTAACAAAAAATAAAAAACTTGTAAAAATTGTCGCTAAATTATTTGAGATTTATTTAAAGAAATGCTTGCAAGAAGATCAGTAAAAGGAGTAATATTAGGTTCGCTAAAATGACTGTTCGAAAACAAGAATGTGTGTAGATACACTCCCACGGGGATTTGTTGTAGAATTAGGGCGTTTAATTTTAGTAATAAATTCTTATAACGTTTAAAGGAGCAAAAATTATGTGGCGTTACTTAAAACGGCTGTTGATCGGAAAACCACTCAAAACAGCCGATGAAGGTGGCCAATCATTGACCAAGTTTAAAGCTTTGGCTTTGCTTTCTTCCGATGCTTTATCATCAGTTGCATACGGGACCGAGCAAATCACAGCAACTTTGATTGTTTTATCTGCCGCTGCGACTTGGTATTCAGTACCTGCAGCAGCAATCGTTTTAATTTTATTATTTGCTATTACTATGTCTTATCGCCAAATCATTCATGCCTATCCTTCTGGAGGCGGTGCATATGTCGTTGCAACTAAAAACTGGGGACCAGGTGCTGGTCTAGTTGCGGGTGGCTCGTTACTGGTTGATTACATGTTAACGGTGGCTGTTTCTGTGACTTCTGGTACAGAAGCTATTACTTCAGCGCTCCCTGTTTTACGACCACATGCAATTTTGATCTCAGTGCTGATCGTCTTATTCATTATGACTTTAAACTTAAGAGGTATGAGAGAATCAGCTTCTTTTCTGACAGTTCCGGTTTATTTGTTCGTCGTTATGATCGCTGTTATGATCGTCTGGGGATTTATTAATATAGCGACGGGAAATATCGACTACCAGGCCACAGCAAGTTTAGGTGCGCCAGTTCAAGGAATGTCAGTTGTTTTATTCTTGCGTGCTTTTTCGGCTGGTTCTTCTTCGCTGACTGGGGTGGAAGCGATCAGTAACGCTGTTCCTAATTTTAACCGACCAAAGAGAAAAAACGCTGCTAATACTTTGGCAATTATGGCTTTGATCTTGGCAGTATTTTTTGCAAGTATTACTTTCCTTAGTTATTATTTAGGAATCTTGCCAAATGACCATGAGACCGTACTCTCACAAATTTCAGAAACTATTTTTGGTCATGGCATTATGTATTACTTGTTGCAACTAGCTACTGCGATGATTTTGGCTGTAGCTGCTAATACTGGATTTTCGGCTTTTCCGATACTAGCGTACAATTTGGCGAAAGATAAATATATGCCGCATATGTTCATGGATAAAGGTGACCGACTGGGGTACTCTAATGGTATTGTTTCTTTGGCAGTGGGTGCGATTATACTGATCTTTATCTTTCATGGGCAAACTAATTTATTGATCCCATTGTATGCAGTGGGCGTATTTGTGCCATTTACTCTATCGCAATCTGGCATGATCATTCATTGGTTCCGTGAGCGGGGAAAACACTGGCAGTTAAATTCAAGTTTTAATTTGTTAGGAGCAGTGATCTCATTAGCGTTAGTGGTCTTTTTGTTCTGGCTGCATTTTCCCAATGTTTGGCCTTATTTGATCATTATGCCTGTATTGCTATTTGCTTTTTATCGGATCAAAAAGCATTATCTGCGAGTTGCGGATCAACTAAGAGTTAATTCTCAAGTACAACAATTACATGACTTTAGCGGTGCCACTGTCATTGTTTTGGTAAGTTCAGTGACGCATGTAACTACTGGTGCCATCAATTATGCGCGGTCGATCGGTGATAACGTGATTGCGATGCATGTTTCATTTGATACTGATCCTAAAAAAGAACATGAAACTGCCAAGGAGTTCAAACAGGCTTTTCCCGAGGTCAGGTTTGTTGATCTGCATTCTTCGTATCGGTCGGTAGTCGATCCAGTTATTCGTTTTTGTGATGTGATCGCGAAAAATTCTGCAGATAAAAATGATTCCGTAACCGTTATTGTACCGCAATTTGTTCCACGTAAACCGTGGCAGAACATCTTGCATAACCAGACAGCGTTACGGTTGCGCAATTCTTTGAATACGCGTGAAAATATTATTGTTGCTACCTATAATTATCATTTGAAAATGTAAAAAAGTGGAGCTGGAAAATAACTAGTTGTGCGATTTTAAAAGGGCCGTCGATCTATCCTATTAAATTGGGTAGATCGACGGCCCTTAAATGTGCTTCAAAAGATCTTTTGTCACACTCTTTCTTATTTAATAACGAGCTTTTTTATCGGTAAGATCGTAGGGAATCTCATGATAAACTTCTGGTCCCTTCGTGATCGTAACTTGAGCATTTAAAAAATCATTGATCAAAGAAACTTTTTCATCGTATTCGGTTGTATTTAAAGCGATAGTCAAAGAAACTTTGTCTGTATATTGTGTATCTACCGTCTGGATCTGTTGTTTTGCTAAAAAATGTTCCAATTTGCCCTGTAAGGGATAAGCAATGGTCAAAGTGCTTTCTGTTTGTGGTTGACGTTGATTGACACCAATATGTTCGATTGCTTTTGAGGTTGCATTACTATAAGCGCGGATAAGTCCTCCAGCACCTAACTTGATCCCGCCGAAATAACGTGTTACGACTGCAGTTACATTACGAAGTTCCAATTGTTCTAAGACATTCAAAATTGGTGCTCCTGCTGTACCAGAAGGTTCACCGTTATCATTTTGTTTCATTACTTCGTTATCCATCCCTAAAACGTAAGCATAACAATTATGAGTTGCAGAAGAATGTTCTTTTTTGATTTGCGTAATAAATTCTTCTGCTTCTTCTTTAGTTTCAGTACGGGCGATGTTGCAAATAAACTGTGATTTTTTAATATCTATTTCAAAGTTTCCGGCCTGTTTGATGGTCAAATAGGATCTCATTGAAAATTTCCTCCTTAAAATTTTGATTTTTTGCGTATATATTATGTGAGGTGATCATTAAATGGATAAAACTGAATTATATGGGCGACTACTTTTAGATACTGAGCTCACAATGGAATTAAGAAGATCTTTAATTGATCAGGCACAACCAGCAGTGGTTCAACAAGAAAACTATATCGAATGTCAACGTTGCTTGTCAAAAACTAGAAAAGAACAAGCAATGCTGCCTAATGGAACTTATTATTGTCCTCAATGTATTTTATTAGGTCGAGTTTCCTCCACTAATCAATTATATCATTTAAGCGAACCAAATTTATTTGCCAAATTAACTCAAACACCATTAACCTGGCAAGGACAACTATCTTCTTTCCAACAGAATTGTTCAAAAGAACTTATTAAAGCGCTGGATCGACCAGGAAAATACTTGATGTGGGCTGTAACTGGTGCTGGAAAAACAGAAATGTTGTTTCCAACATTGACTAAAGCATTATTACAGAAAAAAAGAATTTGCTTAGCGTCGCCTCGAGTTGACGTGTGTAATGAACTTTATCCACGGATCGTTGCTGCATTTCACAAAATTACCCCGGTTTTGTTGCACGGTCATAGTAAACAACCTTATCAATATAGTCAATTGACCATTTGCACGACTCATCAACTTCTTCGGTTCCAACATGCATTTGACTTATTGATCATCGATGAAGTCGATGCTTTTCCTTTTGTTAATAGTCAGATGTTAAAAAATGCCGCAAAAAAAGCAATGAAAATAAGCGGGACTCTGGTCTATCTAACGGCAACCCCAACTAAAAAAATGTTAGTGCATATTAAGCAAAATAAATTACCAGTTAGCTATTTACCGATCCGATTTCATAGAAAGCTGTTACCTGTCCCACAAGTGTGGCTAATGAATCACTGGCAAAATAAATTAGCCAAGCAAAAATTACCTCTAAAACTGACCAATTGTTTGCGTAAATGGAGTAAAGATGCTTTGCCCTTCTTAGTTTTTGTACCAAATATTGAGTTGCTCAAACCAGTTTTGCAGGTTTTACGGTCTGTCTTACCTAAAAACGTTTTAGGAGATTCGGTTTATTCGGCCGACCCGCAGCGGATCACTAAAGTTCAGGCGATGCGTGATCACCAGCTTAATTATTTAGTGACAACTACTATTTTAGAAAGAGGAGTAACATTTCCAAGCCTGAATGTGATGATCTTAGGAGCCGATGAACGCACTTTTTCTGTGTCAGCTTTAGTCCAGATCGCAGGGCGGGTAGGACGTAGTCAGAAACGTCCATATGGAGATGTGATCTTTATTTGTCAAGATTACGTGAAAAATGTCAAAGAAGCTGTCCAACAGATCAAAGGTCTCAATAAAAAAGGGGATAAGTTGCTAGATGAATAAGTGTTTAATGTGTGGGCGTGAGATCAAAATGAAATTAACTTTAAAATGGTTACTTTCTATGCAGCCCTTAAGAGATCCGGTGATCTGTCAAAATTGCATGGAAAGTTTTTCTAAAATTGAGCTCAAAAGTATTTGTCCAGGGTGTGGTCGTCGACAAAAAGGACGCCGATTATGTCAGGACTGTCAGAGATGGTTGAAAATGGGTGAGAAAAATTTACTAAAAAATCGTGCTATGTTTGTGTATGACGCAGTGATGAAAGAATATATGCAACGTTATAAATTTAGCGGGGATTATCAGTGGAGGTTGATCTTTCAAGAACAGTTTACTAATTTTATTAAACAAAACTCTCAGCAAAATTATCTGTATGTTGCTATCCCAGTTGATCAGCAGACGTTTAATACTAGAGGTTTTAACCAAGTAGAAGGGTTGTTACAAGATATCGAACTCAGTCCACTTCTAGAATTTCAAACAAAGCAGGGGCATGTTAAACAATCGACCAAAACACGCAAGGCCAGGATGGAAACTACGCAACCATTCAAATATAAAGGAGCAAGAAAATTAGACGGAGAAAATATCATTTTACTAGACGATATTTATACGACAGGTCGGACACTTTATCATGCCAAACATATTTTAGAAGCTCAGGGTGCAGGTTCGATTTACTCACTTACATTAGCGAGATAAAATATATTAACTCGT
>DXAP01000078.1 GCA_019116985.1 Candidatus Ligilactobacillus excrementavium
AAACTGCTGAAATGGAAGAGGTTATCCAGTCGATTTTACATGAAAATCATATTGCCTAGGCTTTTCTGTTTTATTATTTGTGTTTATCAGCTTTCAAGTTTAATTGAAGGCTTTTTTTATACAAAAATTAAATCTTTACACGTTCTTTACATAAAGAAAGAATGTCCTTTACATAGGACCCGTAAAATAATCATGAAAGGAAAGAATAGCTATGAAAAAATATAATTTACTTTGGGCGTTTGTAGCCATGTTCTTCATTCTAACGGGGTGTTCTAGTAATACTAAAGATGCTCCGAAATCAATTCAAATCGTTGGTTCTAGTGCAATGCAGCCAATTGTTGAAATGGGGGCACATCAATATCAAAAGAAACGTCCTGAACAAAAAATCACTGTACAAGGAGGAGGTTCAGGGACAGGCTTAAGCCAGGTTCAAAGTGGAGCAGTTGATGTAGGTAATTCTGATATTTTTGCTTCACAACAAAAGGGGATCGATGCTAAAAAAATAGTAGATCATCAACTAGCAGTAATTGGTGTGGCACCGATCGTCAATAAGGATGCCGGTGTGAAAAATGTGACGATGGAACAATTGCAAAAAATATACGCTGGTGAATATACTAACTGGCGTGAAGTCGGTGGTAAGGATATGGAGATCGTTGTGATCGATCGAGCTCATGGAAGTGGAACACGGGCCATTTTTGATGATGAAGTTATGTCAGATACTAAGAAAATGAAAGCTCAAGAGCAAGATTCTAATGGGTCTGTTCAACATATGGTTTCCGAGACACCAGGGGCATTGAGCTATGTTTCATTCCCATATTTAAAAGACACTTTTGTTGCATTGAAAATCGATGGTGTAACACCAACTCCAAAGAACGTTACAACAAATAAATGGAAACTTTGGGGATATGAGCACATGTATACAAGCAAGAACGCATCTAAAGAAACAAATGCTTTTATAAAATATTTACTTAAATCAGACCAGATCCAAGAAAAACTGCTGTCTCGTTTGGATTATATTTCAATCAGAGACATGGAGGTGACAAAGGATAAAGACGGTTTGGTTTCACCGAAGTAATATAAGGAGTGTCAGATATGGATCCGATCAAGAAAAAAATACAAAATAAATCAAAAGAAACTAGACAAGAATTGGTTGGTAAAATCTTGAGTTATTCTTCGATTTTGCTGATTGTGCTGGTGGTTTTATCAATTTTTGTCTTCGTTGCTTCTAAAGGGATCGCAACTTTTACCCAAAACAATGCGAGTTTGAAAGATTTCTTTTTCTCAACTGATTGGTCACCAACTGCTGTTGGGAAAGATGGACGTCCCTTAGTGGGGGCTTTACCAATGATCGCAGGCTCTTTTGGAGTTACTTTACTGGCTGTTTTATTTGCAACACCTTTTGCTATTGGTACTGCATTATATATGACTGAGATCGCTAGTAAAAAAGGGCGGAATTTTTTGCAGATCGTTACCGAATTACTAGTAGGTATCCCATCAGTTGTTTATGGTTTTATCGGTCTGAATGTTGTTGTCCCGTTTGTTAGAGAGCATTTCGGCGGGTCAGGCTATGGGATATTATCCGGTGCTTTTGTTTTATTCGTAATGGTTTTACCAACAGTGACTTCTTTGACAGTTGATAGCCTCCGTGCTGTACCGTCACACTATAAGTCAGCCTCGCTTGCTCTGGGAGCAACAGAATGGCAAACGATTTATAAAGTGACTTTACGGGCTGCTTTACCAGGAATACTAACTGCAGTAATTTTTGGTATGGCTCGTGCATTTGGGGAAGCATTGGCTGTTCAAATGGTGATCGGTAATGCAACGTTGATGCCAAAAGGTTTACTATCAGCTTCATCAACATTAACGAGTGTACTTACGATGGGGATCGGAAATACAGTAATGGGCACGGTTGGAAATAACGCTTTGTGGTCCTTGGCTTTGGTCTTGTTGGTCATGTCGTTGATTTTCAACTTGTTAGTCAAATGGATCGGTAGAAAGGGACGCTTTTAATGAATATGAAAACAGTTAATAAGGTAGCTCTAACTACTATTAAAGTTATTGCAGGTTTAGTTGTTGTAATTTTGGCCTTTTTGATCGGCCGTATTCTAATTCAAGGACTGCCTCATATTTCTTGGCATTTCTTAACATCACCGTCGCAAGAATTTATTGCGGGTGGTGGTATCTCTTACCAGCTCTTTAATTCGTTTTATTTGCTGATTTTAACACTCTTGATCTCATTCCCAATTTCTTTAGGCGCAGGTATCTTTTTATCTGAATATGCTCCTAAAAATTGGTTTACTGAAATAATTCGAATGGCAATTGAAATTTTAAGCTCTTTGCCGTCAGTAGTTGTTGGTTTATTCGGATTTTTACTATTTGTGGTCCAATTCAAGATGGGCTTTTCTATTATCGCTGGTGCGATCGCGTTGACTTTTTTCAATCTTCCTTTATTAACGAGAAACGTTGAACAAGCTTTGGAGAGTGTTTCTGATTTACAACGTGAAGCTGGTTTAGCTTTAGGACTTTCTAAATGGAAGACCGTTATTAAAGTTATTATCCCAGAAGCTTTACCTGGTATCGTGACTGGTATCGTCTTAGGTGCGGGGCGTGTCTTCGGTGAAGCTGCTGCTTTGATTTATACGGCAGGACAAAGTGCTTCAACCATTGATTTTACAAATTGGAATCCATTTAACGCAGCTAGTCCATTAAATTGGTCACGTCCAGCTGAAACTTTAGCTGTGCATATCTGGAAAATCAATTCAGAAGGTATTATGCCGGATGCCGCAGCAGTTTCTGCAGGTACTTCAGCAGTTTTGATCATAGTTGTTTTGATTTTTAACTTGTCAGCACGTTACTTAGGAAATAAATTGTATCGTAAGTATACTGCAGCAGGAAAATAGTTGAGCAAATAAATTACTAAAACAGTTACAGTGATTTTTTATTTTTCACTTAGTGATTTTAAAATTTGTTCTAGTAGATGGAGGGGTATACTTGGATGTAGGAAAATATGATTTAAATGATACTGCGATCATGCAGTTTGACCCACAAGAACGTGAGATGGCTTTAACCACTAATGACTTGCAAGTTTATTACGGCGATAACCATGCATTTTACGATGGTTCGTTGCAATTTGAAAGATATAAGATCACTGCTTTGATCGGCGCTTCAGGATCGGGAAAATCGACGTTTTTACGTTCATTGAACCGAATGAACGATGGAATCGCGCAGGTGGAAGGCAATGTTTGGTATCGCGATTTAGACATCAATTCATCAAAAATCAATGTTTACGAAATGAGAAAACATATCGGGATGGTTTTCCAAAGACCAAATCCATTTTCAAAATCGATTTGGGAAAATATTACTTTTGCGGTGAAAGAAAATGGTGTTAAAGACAAGCACAAGCTGGCGGAAATAGTGGAAACTAGTCTAAAAAGTGCAGCTTTATGGGACGAAGTTAAAGATCACTTAAACTCGAGTGCTTTAGCCTTATCTGGTGGACAACAACAACGGCTTTGTATTGCGCGTGCGATCGCTATGCAGCCGGATATTTTATTGATGGACGAACCAGCAAGTGCGCTTGATCCGATCTCAACTTTAAAAATTGAAGAAACGATGACGGAACTAAAAAAGCATTATACGATCATTATCGTGACTCATAATATGCAACAGGCTTCCCGGGTCAGTGATTATACTGCTTTCTTTCATCTGGGACATGTTATTGAATATGATAAAACTAAGAATATTTTTACGTTTCCACAAAAGAAAGCAACTGAGGACTATGTGTCTGGTAATTTTGGTTAAGAGGGGGTCATAAAGTGAGCGATTATATTTCTACACGAAATGTTCACTTGTACTATGGTGAAAATGAAGCATTGAAAGGTATAGATCTTGGTTTCCCCGATAATGGGATCCATGCTTTGATCGGGCCTTCTGGTTGTGGTAAATCCACATATTTACGTTGTCTAAACAGAATGAATGATTTGATCCCAGATGTTAAGATCACTGGTAATATTGAAATTGGTGGTTCCAATATTTACAGTCCTAAAACAGACACAGTTGAACTTAGACGGCAAGTTGGTATGGTTTTCCAGCAACCTAATCCCTTTCCGTTTTCAATTTACGATAATGTTTCATATGGACTTAAGTTAAGTGGTAAAAAAGATAAAGAATTCATCGATGAACGAGTGGAAACTAGTCTGAAACAAGCTGCAGTCTGGGATGAAGTAAAAGATGATCTAGGTAAAAGTGCGTTATCCTTGTCTGGCGGGCAGCAACAACGGGTTTGTATTGCACGAGTTTTAGCAGTGAAGCCATCTGTGATATTATTAGATGAACCCACAAGTGCACTTGACCCGGTTTCAAGTAACCTAATTGAAGAAATGTTGTTAACTTTAAGGGAAAAGTATGCATGTGTGATGGTTACACATAACTTGCAACAGGCTTCAAGGATCTCGGATACGACTTCGTTTTTCTTAACGGGGCAGTTGATCGAGACCGGCCGTACGAAAGATATTTTTGTTGAGCCACAACAAAAAGAAACTGATGATTATTTAAGTGGCAGATTTGGATAAAAGGAGCAAAATTTATGAGTAGACTACTTGATCAGCAGATTAAAAAACTAAAGCTTAGTTTTGTGACCATGGGTCTTAATGTTTCAACTGCATTGAGTGACGCGGTCAATGCTTGGCAAAACAGTGACGCACAGTTAGCACAAACTGTGATCGATGGTGACGAAAATATTAATGAACAAGAGGTACATTTGGAGGGTAAATCAGCTCAAATAATTGCCTTGCAACAGCCGGTGGCAGGCGACCTACGTAAAATC